>JAGGRW010000023.1 GCA_021159385.1 Methanosarcinales archaeon | reverse complement strand
CATATTTCGAGCGGCGCACACGTTGAAAGGCTCGTCCGCGACGATGGGTTACACGAGTGTGAACACGCTCACGCACAGGATGGAGAACGTGCTCGACGCGATCCGCAACACCGAGATTACGGCTACAGCAGAGGTGATGGATGCGCTCTTCGATTGCTTTGACACGCTTGAGATCATGATCGATGCGATCGACGTCGATGAGAATAGCGACGTCGATGTGACGGAGCTGGCGAGCCGGCTTGAGAGTTTGCTCTCCGAGAGTGCGGAAAAGGATCCGGGGGACATCGCAGGGGCGAGCATGCCGGTCGTGTCAGGTACAGCGGAACAGGTGGCTATACCTGCAGATCCGGCAGATCCGGCATTGCAGACAGAGCCATCCGGAATGGAGTTCACAGAGGAGGAGCGGATTGCAGCGGCTGATGCTGCTGGTCGCGGTCTTTCGGCATTTAAGCTCTCGATCGTGCTTGAGGAGACCTGCGCTCTCAAATCGGTTCGTGCGATGATGATTTTGAGAGCGATAAGCGAGCACGCCGAGATTCTTGCAACGACGCCGGGTGCGGAGGGAATCGAGGACGGCGAGTTCGATCGCGGGTTCGATGTGATCATCGGAACGAGCGAGGCTGTTTCTGCTGTCAGTGGATCGGTCGGACAGGTGAATGAGGTCGAACGGGTAGATGTCTCGCCGCTGGAACCGGAACTGGAATCGCAGACCGGTGCAACCGTGGTTGCCGAAACGGCGGAGAGGCCCGACGAACCGGTTGCAGCAGATGAACCCGGCGCTGTATCGTCGGCGCAACCGGAAGTGGTATCCGAAACACCTGCGGCAACACCATCTGCGCCAGCGCCGGCAACGCAGCCGGCAACGCCAGCAAAGAAGCCGGACGTTGTTCGCAGCGTGCAGAGCGTGCGTGTCAACATCGAGAAACTGGATTCGCTCGTTAACATGGTTGGCGAGCTTGTGATAAACAAGATCAGGCTTCTGCAGATACAGTCAACGCACCAGATAAAAGAACTGGACGAGACCGTGTCAAACATCGACAGGCTCACAAATGACCTGCGCGATGAGGTGATGCAGATGCGCATGGTTGCTGTCGATCAGGTCTTCAACCGGTTCCCGAGAATGGTGCGCGACCTTGCCAAGAAGAAGGAGAAGGAGATCGATCTGGTGGTCGTTGGGAAGGAGATCGAACTCGACCGGACAGTGCTCGATGAGGTCGGGGAGCCGCTCGTTCACCTGCTCAGAAATTGCGTTGATCACGGCATCGAGCCGCCTGACGTGCGAGAGAGCGCAGGCAAACCCAGAACAGGAACGATCAAGTTGATCGCACGCAGGGAGAAGAACCACGTGGTGATCGAAGTCATCGACGACGGGGCAGGAATCGATCCGGATAAACTGCGAACGAAAGCCGTTGAGAAAGGGATCACAGGAAAGGAAGAAGCAGATAACATGAGCGATGAAAACGCGCTTATGCTGATCTTTGCTCCTGGATTCTCCACAGCGGAGACGATCACCGACGTCTCAGGCAGGGGTGTTGGCATGGATGTTGTCAAGACCAGCATCGAAGCGCTCGGCGGCAATGTGAGCCTCGTATCAAACGTCGGCGTCGGAACGACCGTGACACTACAACTCCCGCTCACGATGGCGATCATACAGACGCTCCTTGTTGAGGTTGCAGGCAGCGTCTACGCGGTCCCGATCAGTAGCGTTCTTGAGACAATCTCGGTAATGCCTGCTGAAATCAAGACGATGGGCGCGCAGAAGCTGACAACGCTTCGGGGCAACGTGCTTCCGCTCGTCTGGGTGCACGACCTCTTCGGGGTCGGGAGGAACGTTGATGCCGGGGGCGACGAGATCGTTGCAGTCGTCGTCGATCGCGGAGGGCAGCATGTCGGACTGGTCGTGGACTCGCTGATCGGACAGCAGGAGATTGCGATCAAGTCGCTTGACGGCGTCCTTGCGGGCGTCAGAGGATTTGCAGGCGCAACCATCCTCGGCGACGGACGAGTGATCATGATTCTGGATGTTGCCTCGATGGTGTGAACAGCAATGCCTGAGATCGTCAAGGTTGCAATGGCTGATCTGAAGGTATCGCGTGAACCTACGGTCCTGATCACAATCGGACTCGGGTCGTGCATAGGAGTCGCACTCTACGACCCTGTGGTTAAGGTCGGCGGGCTTGCCCACATCATGCTCCCGGCGAGCAGACATGCGGGTGGCAGCGACGGCAGCAATCCGATGAAGTACGCTGACACCGGAATCGAGATGACTCTTGCGAAGATGATCGAACTGGACGCTGTAAAGAGGCGCATAACAGCCAAGATCGCTGGCGGGGCGCACATGTTCTCAAACATGAAGGAGGGTGCAACGTTTCTCAAGATCGGCGATAACAACGCAGCCGCGGTCAAAGAGAAACTCGCACAGGAGAAGATCAAACTGCTCGCAGAGGATACAGGAAATGATTACGGCAGAACCGTGGAACTGCATACGAAAGACGGGAGCTACGTCATAAAAACGATAGCAAATGGATCTAAGGTGATTTGAATGGGGATAGACGAATTTGAGGAACTAAAGAAGAAGATTTCAAAGGACAAGAACTTCAGTTGCAGCCAGTACAAGGACCCGTACCTGAAGCGGAGGTTCGCAATCAGGATGCGTGCAACAGGTACAAAGTCGTACCGTGAGTACATGTCACTGCTCAACACGGACAAAGAGGAGTATCCGATACTCCTGAACGTCCTGACCGTGAACGTCACCGAGTTCTTCAGGGACGCTCCAGTCTTCGAGGAGGTGAAGCGCGTCATGGGCGCGATGATCAAGGGTAAACAGGAGGGCAAGAAGACTTTCGCACGTATCTGGAGTGCGGGCTGCTCGAACGGCTCGGAGGCGCACACGGTAGCGATACTTGCAGACCAGATACTTAGTTCGCATGTTGATGATTTCAAGGTCAACATCTACGCGACCGACATCGATCCTGACTCAATTAAGGCTGGGAGGGAAGGAGTATACAAACCCGATCTTCTGAAAGGCGTGAATGCGTCGTACATGAAGAAATACTTCACCGAGGTTGATGGGAACTATCAGGTGGTAGAACCGATCCGGAAGATGATCACATTCAAGAGAAACGATCTCATCAACGAGCAGCCGCTCCGGACGATGGATATGATACTCTGCAGAAACGTTGTGATCTACTTCTCACGGGAGCTTCAGGAGAAGCTATTCATGAACTTCTACAACGCATTGAACGATGGCGGCTACTTCATCATGGGCAAGACCGAGACGCTTGTGGGTCCCGCAAAAGATAAATTTGTTCCAATTAATAATAAAGAGCGAATATATCAGAAGCAAGCCGGATAGTCGATAGTCGGATTGGAGAAACAGATGGCGCAGGAAAAAGTTGTCACCTGGCTGGAGGGGAAGATCCTCTTCGTGGATACGTACGCCGCGAGGCCAAACTGGGTTCCGTGCAAGGTTGTTCTCACCTACGGCGGCATCTGGCTCATGCACGGCAGCGAGAAGACCGGTGTTCCGCTCGCAGCGATCGTCGGTCTCGGAAGGGAGGTTCCGAAGAAACTGACCGGAAACGTTTCCGAGTATCTCTCGATCGCGTACGTCCTCGCAGGCAAGGAGACGACAGTTGCGATAACCGGGCAGTCTGCACAGCTGAAGAAGCTGAAGAAGTACATAATGTTCCTGCAACTGAACAAGAAGCCCGTTTACATCCTCCACCCGGCAAAGGTCGGTGGTGCGATACAGGACAATCTCCAGTGGGAGCAGGGACTCCTGAACGTCGTGTGGACGCCGGCAGGAGCAGCCGACAAACTGGTCGTCCAGCGAAAGTCCGGGAACGTGGAGATTCCCATGGGTGAGATCGAGATGGTGCAGACCGAGAACCAGAAGATCAGCGGGAAAGCGCAGACGATCGCAAATATCAAATTCACGGGTGCCGAAAACACATACAACACGTTCATACTCTCAGGAATTCAGAATTCGCTGATTGAGTACATCAACGATTACCTGAAGGAATCGGGTGTGATATCCAGGCACAATGAGGGCGCAGTGGGCGGGGGCGGCGATGCCGCGCTCGAGGGACTCGAGGACGAGATCCTTGTTGCGCTCTACTCAGGCGTATCCGCGCTCGAGGTGCCCACATTCATGGAGGGCGCAGAGGTGGATCAGGTCGAGGCGGTCTACGACAACCTGATATCGCAGGGGCTCGTGGAACTTGTCCGCCTCCGGAAGGATGTCAAATTGACAGCGAAAGGTAGAAATATAGTGAACAAGAAAATGCAGATGTAGGGAGTATCTGTGGAAATACGCAAATAGGAGGAGGGATTAGTATGGCAAACATCATGCTTGTGGATGATTCGAAGTTCATGCGGGCGCTACTGAAGAAGGTGCTCGCGGGAACACATACGGTTATCGGGGAAGCAGAGAACGGGGTGGAGGCGGTCGATCTGTACGACCAGTTGTCTCCTGATCTTGTGATGATGGACGTCGTGATGCCGCACATGGACGGGATACTTGCAACGAACAACATCGTGGGCAAGCACCCTGAAGCGAAGGTTATCATGTGCACGTCCGTCGGACAGGACGAGAAGGTGAAGGCTGCGATCAAAGCCGGCGCCAGAGGCTACATCACAAAGCCATTTCAGGGACCAAGCGTCCTCAAAGAAGTCGAGAGTTTACTGGGTCAGTAGCCATGTTCGGGATGGAAATGCTTCATAAACTGAAGAAGCTGGGCGATGAGAGCGCGAATATGGTGATCGAGTCTCTCGCCGAGATGACCGCGATGGATGTAATTATGGAGGTCTCTGCCGTCAACATGACGGAGATTGAGCAGATCCCGGCAACGGTCGGCATAACCGACGATGCGATGATCGGGCTCTATGTGCGGTTCACAGGCGACCTTCCAGGGTCTGTTCTGATACTGATCTCGATTCCATCCGCGCAGAGACTCGCTGACATCATGCTTGCCGGCATGGGCGATGAGCCAGCCGAGGGCGAGGTGCTCTCAGAGATGCAGCAGTCAGCGGTCGAAGAGATCGGAAACATCATAACATCATCGTTTATTGATATCTGGGCGAACACATTCGAAACAGGACTCACACAGACGCCGCCCGCGTTCGTGTGTGACTTTGTGCCCTCGATACTCGATGCCGCGCTCGCGCGAGCGTCCGATGGCGGGGACTTTGCTGTCGTCTTCAACAGCGCAATCAGAATCACGGACGAGGACATCGACTGCCACATATTGGTTCTCCCGGATCCTGACAAGATGCAGATAATGTTTGATAATCTGGAGTGAGGAGTGATCATGGTCGAACTTGAAGATTCGGAATACTTTAAACTATGAAACGAAGAGATAGTTGAAAGAAGGACGTGGAAAAGATGGAACTTATGCTAAAGATACCCGGAGATGTTGTGGAAACGCTGCGGTTCCCTCCCGACGAACTGGAGATGGAGTTACATAAGGAACTTGCGCTGGCGCTGTATCAGCGCGGCGTGCTTTCCTCGGGCAAGGCATGTGCCCTTGCCGGGATGACTCGCAGGGAGTTTGAGGGTGTTTTGGGGGAGCGACAGATCAGGCGGCACTACACTGAGAGGGATCTGGAAGATGACATCGAGTATGCAAGAAGCTGTCAGTGACTCTTCCACCCTGATTCATCTGGCAGGTATCGGGCAACTTGGACTGTTGAAGGAGTTTCATGAAAAGATTCTGATTGCACCTGCGGTCTGGAGAGGTTGTAGAGGAGGGGGCAGAGATGCCCGGCGCAAGAGAGGTCAAAGAGGCTTATGAGTCGGGTTGGATCGAGGTGGTTGCCCCGGACAACAGGTCGGTGGTCAGGTTACTGGAGCGGGAGTTACACGATGGAGAAGCTGAAACTATCGCGCTCGCGATAGAGCGACAGCATGAGATAGTATTTCTGGACGAATTGGAAGCGAGAAGGGTTGTGGATGTGTATGGATTGCGTAAGACCGGTGTGATCGGAGTTTTGATCCGGGCGAAATTAGAGGGTAAAGTGAGGTCACTTCGCGACGAAATGGATAGGTTGCGCGGGAAAGCAGGCTTCTGGATTGGTGATGACCTATATCGACATGCATTGAATGCAGTGGCGGAGAGTTGATCGTGCTTCCGAGCACAGCCGGGACACAGGTGGTGTTGCGGCATGACCGGATGCAGATAATGTTTGATAATCTGAGTGAGGAGTAATTATGGTCGAACTTGAAAATCTTGAAACGATAAAGGAGATGGGCGACAGCAGTGCCGCAATGGTTGTGGAGTCGCTCAGAGAGATGCTGTGTATGGACGTTGAGATGGATGTCTCAGCGGTTCATGTGGATACGATCGAGGGGATTCCCGAGATCCTCAAGCTCGCGGACGACACGATCGTTGGGGCGTACGTCGGCTTCGCCGGAAACGTCTCCGGAACCGTTCTTACGATTCTCTCGGTCGAGAGTGCGCGAGCGATGGCTGACATCCTGCTTGCCGGGATGGATGAGGAGGAACCTACCGGGCATCTTACCGAGATGCAGGAGTCTGCGATACTTGAGATCGGTAATATTCTGACATCGCCGTTCATCGATGTGATGGCGGACGCAATGTCGATGGAACTGACGCAGAGCCCGCCCGCAATTGCGTGTGATCGGCTGAGCGTGTTAATCGAGCGCTCTCTGGACGAGGGGGTAAAAGACGATGTTGCGATCGTCTTTAACAGTGCACTCCATGTCGTGAACCAGAACATCGACTGCAACATCCTGATGCTTCCGAATCCGGGTACTGTGAATCTACTCTTTGCGCAGTTGTGAGATAGTGTCGCGACAATTGATGAGACTCATAATATTCTTCGACTTCTCAAGAGTGCGTTCTCAAGAAGACTTTATATAAAATGGGTTCTTATCTTGACTTTGTTACATTACAAGCATTCCCTTTCCCAAGCCCCCACTACAACCCCATTTCATCTTCGATAATGACACTCTTCCGATTGCATCGCACCCATAACCAATCATTCATGGAATAATATCGGTGTTCTAACGCCACATCGTCATATCCACTGATATATGACAAAAAGCTACCGCTAAAACCAATGTTTTCGACGCTTAACAAAAATTACACTTGCGCTTTGCATTGCCAGCAGGCAATGCCCGGTTACCCATTTCTACGGTGATGCGACATTCTTGCTGAATACCGCGCCCTATGCTTTTCTTCGATAATTTCCAGGATTTTCCTTTCCGTAATCACCTTTTTTGGCAGCATCACCTCAAGAATCTCTTTCATATCCTGAACTGTCGGCAATTCTGCATTTTTACCAAGATCCATAACCAGCATCAGCAGAACGAGCATAGCGAGTAGCGATATCGCCATATGGTGGTGCCATCCGGTCCAACCACGAATCTGATAATCTACGAGCCCTACTATCCCTTTTCCATCCTCGAATGCACGCTCTATCCAGTATCTGCTGCATGACATCTGAGTACACCGATCCACACTCGTATCAGGTGGGGCATTTGAGAACTGGTATTTTTATATACGTTTCTCCGTCATCAGGGAACGGTCGGGCTCCGTTCACATATCTGAGAAAGACGCCGACCTGGCAGTTCTCAACCTTTATGAGACGACCGCAATACTGGCGTCTCACACCGACAGACTCCGTTCCCTGCTTCGGAAATCCCGATTCATCGATATGAATAGTGCCATTGATTTCATCTCCAATTAATTCGGTCACATCCCTCTCTGATATGGTCGATTACGGGTCGCACGTCCCATGGCGAAGTTTGGCAAATCTGACAAAGTCAAGGTAAACATTCCCGCTTTCCAGCATCGCTCACCTCATCCGCCTCTGCATCCCCTGCAGCAGCCGCTTCACAGCATCGGGAAGCTGCCCCCGCTGGAGCGCCTTCGTATGGGCTGGCGAGACCATATTCATGACCGCGGTCATCATCGAGTCGGATCGCATCATCCCATCCATCAGCTTCCGCACGTACACTGACGTTTTGATCTGCATCCCGATCTCGCTCCGCCATCTTGATTCGTACGCATCGACTGCACATCTGCCATTCACAACGTCCGCCGCAGTCTCGCCCGCAATCTTCCCTGCAACCATCGCAGTCGGGATCCCGCCGCCGTTTGTCGCAATCAGGTGCCCGGCGGCATCACCCGCGATCATGACGTTTCCTGTGCACGTCTTCGCAGGAGCGCCCCCGACCGGAACCATTCCCGCAATGACTGATGTGACTCGCCCTCCCCTCAATTTCTCGCTTGCAACCGGGTGCTCCTCTATGAAACGGTGCAGGTAGTCCCGAAACGTAACACCGGGCTCGCACATCGCTTTTCTGATGCCCATCCCGACGTTTGCAGAAGTCCCCCCGTGCGGCACGATCCACGCGTACCCGCCCGGCACAAAGTTCCTGCCAAAGTGCATCTCGATAGCCCCGTTGTCGATCTCAACTCCGGTCATGTCGTACGCGATAGCGTGAGCGACTCCCATCGGATCGTCCTCGACTCCTGGAAGATTTGCTGCCTTTGCCACAATCGAGGAGGGTCCGTCCGCACCGATGATCACATCAGCAGTGATTGTGTGGCTTCCCCACATTCCGGCAATCTCAATTGATTTACCGTCGATTGCGGTAACTCTCGTTCCGATGCGAAGATCTGCACCTGCGCTGACCGCTCGTTCTGCAAGATATTGATCGAACCGTCTCCGATCGAGTACGTCGGCATCGACATCGAACTCCTTGGAGTCGCCGGTCGGCGCAATGAACCGCTGGCACTTTGTCTCGGTATAGACGCAACTCTTTGGGTACCTGAATGTGTCAGGAAGTTCCGCATCAGGCATCAGTTCCTCAAGTTCGTCGTACTTCGGGAGAAAGCCTGCGCACTGCACGGGAACTCCTATCGTCTTCTTCTTATCGATCAAGAGCACGCTCGCATCTTCTGCTGAGTATCGTGCAGCGGTTGAGCCGCATGGTCCTGCGCCGACGATTACGATGTCGTAGTGGGGATCAAGGTTCAATTGCGGAGCACCTCTCGTATCGCGAGCAGATTCAGCCGCGATTGTGGTTTTATCGTTCTCTGTGTTGGGTCAATGAAGAACACATTTCTTCCGACTAAAAATATTTTTTCTTTATTTATCCTGCCATACTGTAGTAGCTCTTCCTGTTCGAAACTCTTAAACTCCCCTATTATGTCTTGTTCTGAATATTCAACCTTCCCAAGCGATATTTCATCAAATATCGAGAGAATCTGGCTTGTTCTGATTTTTAATAACTTTTTAGCCTCACTCTCTACATCTTTCCCATTGATTTTCGCATTCACGAGCTCAACCAGACATACCGGCTTTCCGCCGCAGTATTCCCACGCAATCACATTCTCATTGTCAGTGAAACCATGCTTCTTAAGAAACGCCGTTGTCGTCTCACGATCAAAATCATCAACCAGCAGATACCTGCACCTCCCTTCGAGCATCGCCTCGCTATGGACCTCCTCAATGAAGAGCGAGTCGGATGTTGCCACGAAGACATGCGCCAGATGCTTTTCCTTTGTCAGGTCGATGAAAAAGTTGAAGAGTTCATAGATGAGCGAACCATTCACGTTTACATCCCCGATCTTCTGCAACTCATCCAGGATCAACACTGGTTGCTTACCCGAATTTTTCACCTCTTCAAAAAGTTTGATTATGTACGAAAAAGCATTCTTCGGCTTATTGTCCTTGAACACATAATCCAGAAACTCCTTGTTGATCGGTATTCCGGCAACCTTTGTAACGGATGAAACCAGCTCCGCAAGCGTTTCTTTCCCCTTCTTAAGTGCCCTCTCGGACTCCATCTCCATCTCAAAGAGCGACTCGATAAAATCATCATAACTCGCTAAAAACTTAGTCCTGAGATTTATATAGAAGACAACATAATCATCTGGCAGCTCTTCTATCACGTGGTTGATCAGTTCTGTCTTTCCGCTGTTTATCGGTCCGTAGATGAAGGTGATCAGAGTTGGTCGGCTGTCCTGTATCGCCCCGATCTCTTTTATCTCCTTTTCGCGATTGTGAAATTCTATGTCCCTCATATTGTTTCCCTCCAAACGTCTTCTCTTTTCACCATAAGATGCTTCGTCTCGCCATTTGCAGTAATCAGAGGCACCGCAAGCGCACCAGACACCATTCCTGCCACCGTCTTCATTTTTCAGCACCTGCCTCAAGCCCACAATTACTAACTCCGCCGCCGCATTAGATATACGACAGCGGCGAGTCCTGCGATCGCAAAGAGTGCGCCAAAGCCAGGGCACTTCTTCTTCGTTGCAGTCACTTCTGCTTCTGCAGGGGCTGCTTCGGGAGCGTAAACAACTCCATTCCCTTCGTCCGTTGCTTCACTCTTTCCGGGAGCGCGGGTTGTTGCTTCAGGCATTGGTGGCGCCTCCTCTGTCTCTGCCGCACCCTCGGCACATTCTTCGCCTTCTCCCGCTTCTGCGTATGCAGGGGCTGCGGTGGGCATCGGTTCTGGCTCTGCCAGCGTGCCGGATTCGGTGGTTGCTTCGCTGATCTTATCGATCACCGGCACCTCCACGAATAGCGATGTGTACGGAGTTACGAACCCGAACTCCAGCGAGAGGTTGGTGATCTCTGACACAAGCGCATCCGTCTCACCGAAAACGACCATTCGGTCCATCAGTTTCCTTATCTTCGTGTACGCCCAGAGTTTCGGAACAAAGCTGTTCTCATCTCGTGAAACAACGGAAAACGTCTCGTCGAAGCTGCAGCTGCCGGTGCGTGTGACCGCATCGATCTTTGAGTTGATGCTTCCTGTGCCAGCCGGATATCTGGCGAGCACGATTGCGTCTGATCCTGCAAAGAGCGTGCTGTAGCCGGTGTTCACGATATCGGATGCATCAGAGTAGTCAAAGTCCATGTCAGTTATAACAGGCGTTGATATCGTCTCGTAGAATGTGTTCATCCCGGCTTCAGCGTCTTTTTCCGGGTAGAACCGTTCTGCCACCCCGCAGTTCTCAAGGGAGAGTGCTCTCAGGAAGTCGTAGTTCTCCTCATCGTCGATCCCGAACGCGATTGTGAATATGGACACTTCCGCCCCATTTGCAGCCTTTACGTTATCCCTGATCACGTAAGGAGATCTCACACCTTCGGTAGGCTCGCCATCAGTGAGAAATACGATGATCGGAACCCGCTCTGTGCCAGGCTTGAACATAGAAAGCGCAGTCAGCAGTGCATCATTGATGTTTGTGCCGCCGTCCGCACCGAGCGCGTTAACAAAGTTCGCTGCCTCTGCCTTTGTCCGTGCGTTCGCCTCCATGAGCGTGTCGCTGAGTATTATGCTCTGCCGGTCAAAGAAGATCACATTGAAGTAGTCGTCAGGCGGCAGGTCGGCGATGATGCCTGTGAAGACCCGCTTCACCTGATCGATCTTGTCACCCCTCATCGAGCCTGACTTGTCAACAACGAAGATGATCTCCTTAGCAAGCGCGGTGGTCTCGAGGTCTGCAACCGACGGCGAGAAGACATGCATCAGGTAGCCCTGCCCGCCGGTTTCGTAGAAGAGCATCTCTCCGCTCAGAGGTGTGCTGTCGGTAGTGAAGACGACCCGGAGGTCTTTGTCAGGAAGCGTCTTCGCACTGTATGTGACCCGTGCTTCTGTTGCGGAGATGTACTTTGTGCTCGTCCCCTCAAATCCCGGGGTTTCCAGAGAGATGATCCGGTTCACTGATGCGACTGTGATGTTTACGGAGAGATCAGGTACTCTGTGCGCCACATCGGTCTCTCGCAGCGACAGCACGTACTCGTACTCGCCAAGCGTCTTTTTCACGGGCTGCTCATAGGTCAGACGAACGATGATGCTCTGGTGAGGCTCAAAACTCAAGGAATAGGAGAATATGTTCTCCTTCTTCGTCTTTAAGACTCCAGCCGTTCTTCCTTCCGAGACTGCTGCCTCAAACCGCTCATCTGCTTCTTCTTTCGGGAGCACGTCTGCTTCGTACTCAACGCCGTCGATAAAGAGGCTGAAGCCCGAGATAAATGCGGAATCAGGGATCAGGAACCTGAACTCGTCGTCTGTTGCAGTATTGTGCTGGTTAGTGAGCTTCTCTTCCACGGTAGTTATCGCATAGCCGTTGTTCACACCGGATGTGATGTGCAGGTAGTCGATTGTGGGGGTGGGGGGCGATACGGTTGGTTCAACATTCGATGATCCGTCCGAATACAGATGGAAATCCATGAGTTGAACTGCGTTGGCGTCAGTCCCTCTGAATATTCCCCGTACCTTCGCTTTGAAGATTATATATTCGATCCCATCAATATCCGTTTCATAGATGTAGGTATCATCCTGACCTAACACATCCGAATCGACTTCCTTACCATCTTTTAGCATACTCAACCAGACTTTTGGTGCCTCTAGATCTATCTGCCTCACGGTAAGCACATAGCCTTCGTATCCCAGATCCCATGATTCACCTGTAGCCAGTGTCTTATGCTCATCAGTTCCGCTTTCCATCAGAAGATCTCCAGCGGTTGCGCCTGATATCTGCGTGCATACGCAAAGTACTGCCAGTGCAATCAGGCAGACGTGCGCACCTCTGAGTCCTCCAAACGCTTTCGATTTCGATGTCACTGTTTTCAGTATCTTAATTCCGGATTCCATGTATATTACCTCATCTGTGTTGTATTCGTTTTACCTAATCGTTCTTTCGTAACAGAGCCGCAGCAATCAACACCCCGATCAGCGCAACGACCGCACCAAATCCGGGCAATTCAAAGATCCCACCACGGTCTGCGTATGTGGATATTTCTTCCGGTGTTTCCGATGGTCCCGGTCCTGCGCCGACAGACCGCACCCTGATCGGTAACTCGAGCGTGTAATCCTCGGCATTCGTCATATCACTTCCGAAGTAGTATACCACCCTCCCTTCCACAGTGAAGTTGCCGACCTGGTTTGCAACGATCGCAACCTCGATATCCCTGCCCACGCCCGGCGCAATCTCGTAATCCGATGTGAACTGCCCGGCTCCTGACATAGCAAACCCGGAAGATGCAACGCTCATGCCGGACGGTGGGATGATGATCACCTGCACATGCATCACCGGCTTTGTTATCAGGTTCACAGCCGAGAGCTTGAGCAGGATATTGTCTCCGATCACGACATCGGTCCGCTCACCGTGCAGCTTCACGCTTGCGTTCTGTGGCGCTGTGGGCAGCAGTCCAGCCGATGCGACGACTGTGAGCGTTGCAGCATCCGATCTCGCGGTGTGGTGCTCTCCGCGATCATCAGAATACGAGACCTCTACCGGATCCAGGTTAAACGTGCCGCCGAGAGGTGGCTTTATGACATACTGGAGCGTCCGGGACTCGTCTGGCTTGAGCAGCGGATACTCCGCATGTACAGAACCGCTCACAAGCGTGAAACCGGAAGGAACGGAATCAGTCACCACGATATCCCTGATCTCGCCAGTCCCGGTTGCTCCTGCGTTTCTCACAGTCACGGTCACCGTTGTCGTATCCCCTTCTTCGATCGTATGCGGCGAGGGTACTTTTGTCACAGAGAGCGCTGTTGCAGGGTAGATCTCAACCCGAAGCGCTCCCGCGTTGTCGTCGTACCCGCCACGCTCGCCCGTTGTGAGGCAGTCAAAGATGCTGAACCTGATCTTCTCGCCGTCACCAGTGCGGTAGTATGTGTACGTGTGATTCTCAATATCGCTTACTGCCGCCTCTACCGGTTCACCATTGAACTCGATCGAGTTGAACGGTTGGGTGTACGCATTTCCCCTGCCCATGCGAAACCCGGCGTCTGCGAATCCCCAGTCCACGTCTCTCCTGAACTGGAAGGTGCCAGAGACAACGATTCTGTATTCACGGTCTTTCTCAAGGATTATCGATGATTCGACCGATGAACCAGTGTCTTTTGGTCCGAGCGCGTAGACCTGGACCGTGTCGAGTGGGGGGTCGGTGGATGCGGATGCTGATGTTGTTGATGTGATCAGCAGTATCGCGATGATGCCGATGGTTATCCTGTATGTCGGGTGTATTCTATGCACTGCTCATAACCTCTCGTATCGCAAGCAGATTCAGACGCGATTGTGGTTTAATAATTCCTCTATCCGGATCAAGGAACAAAATATTATTTCTAACCAGATAATGCTTTGAAATTTCATCAATCGACCACATATCAATCTCCTCTTCATCCGGAAACATCTTCAGCGCACAAACGATGTTCTCATAACTGATATCGTAACATTCCTCCTTCACAGTAATCTTGTCTCCAAGTTCCTTGAGTGTTTTGAGAAATGTCTTCAGTTCACCTGCTCGCATTCGGTGCAACTTCTCAATTTCACGACCTCGATTGTCAGCGCGAATCAACTCCAGTAAATACACAGGCTTCCCGCCGCAGCATTCCCATGCCAACGCCCCCTCATCATCCGTAAAACCATGCTCACCCAGAAACGTGGATGTCGTCTCACGATCAAAATCATCCACCAGCAGATACCTGCATCTGCCTTCCAGCATCGCCTCACTGTAAACATGCTCGATGAAGAGTGAATCGGATGTGATCACGAAGACATGCGCCAGATGCAACTCCTTTGTCAATCGGATAAAAAAGTTAAACAATTTGTAGATCAGAAACCCATCGATCTTCAAATCTCCAATCACCTGCAATTCATCGATGATCAGGATGGGAGTACGCGTCTTTGACACTTCCACAAAGAACTGCTCGATGTATCTGAACATATCCTTGCTTTTATCTTTCTTTTCAAATATCTTCTCAAACAAGTTTATAGGTATCGGAATTCCACTGACCGCTCCTATATCCTTTAATGCTAACTTCGCATACTCGACGACATTACCACCCCCATCCTCTTCGTCAATCTCGAACAGGACGTTCAGGAAGTCTTCATAATCCGCAATGAACCTCCCACGTAGATTAACATAGAACGGGGCATACTCTTCAGGCAATTCTTTGATCAGGTGGCTGATCATCGTGGTCTTTCCGCTATTGATCGGTCCGTAGACAAACGTAATCAAGGACGGCTCGGAATCCAGAATATTCATGATCTCTTTCGTCTCCTTCTCCCTATTGTGAAATGCTATTCTTTTCATGATCGTTTCCTCCATAAATCTGATGCAACCACTCCCGCATCAGCCCCCTGCGCCTGCACACCCACAACCAGCCCCACAAGCGTGATTGCAAGCAGCACCCGGACAGCGATCCCGATTTTAGGCATCCCGCATCACCTCTCGAATCGCAAGCATATCCAGCCTCGACTGAGGCGCAATCATCGCGGTAAGCGGATCCACGAAGAGAATGTTTTCTTTGACCAGATACCTCTTTGAGACCTCATCCACCTCGTTCATACCAATCTCCTCCCTGCTTACAAACATTTTCAGGGTAGCTACCAATTTCTCGTAATGCACATCACAACGCTTGCTGCCTATCATTATCTCATCTCCCAATTCCTTAACGAGCTTCAATTGAGTTTCCAGTTCACCGATTCTGAACGTAAACATCTCTTTAGCTTTCTCTTCCCTGTTTCCACAGTTTATGAGTTCAACCAGACAGACCGGCTTTCCACCGCAGTATCCCCACACAACCCGCATATCCTCGTCAGTAATGCCGTAACCTTTCAAAAACGCGGCGGCAGTCTCGTAATCAAAATCATCCACTAAGAGATACCTGCACCTGCCTTTGAGCATCGCCTGACTGTAAACCTGCTCGATAAAGAGCGAATCAGAAGTCACCACGAATACGTGTGCCAGATGCAGCTCTTTCGTAAGCCGCACAAAGAAATTGAATAGTTTGTAAATCAGAAACCCATCGATCTTCAAATCCCCTATCACCTGCAACTCGTCAATCACAAGCACTGGGTTCTGATCGTTTTTGTAAAAAGCTCGAAGGACGGTTTCTATGTAAACAAAAGCATCCTCTACCTCTTTCTCCTTGAATAACTTTAGAAACAGGTCTTTCGGTATTGGAATTCCGGAGTAGCTCTCTGGCAGAACATTCACCACAGGTTTGAGAAACTTTTTTATCTGCTCATATCTTTCCTCATGCTCTACGTCGAAGAGAACTTTTATGAATTCGTCGTAGTTGCTGATGAGCCGCCCCCTCAGATTTATATAAAACACTTTCTGGTTTTTGGGCAGTTCTTCGATCAGGTGGCTGACCATCGTGGTCTTCCCGCTATTGATCGGACCGTAGACAAACGTAATCAGGGATGGCTCTGCATCCAGAATATCCATGATCTCTTTCGTCTCCTTTTCCCTATTGTGAAATGCAATTCTTTTCATGTTATTTTCCTCCATAAATCCAATGCAGCCAGCCCATCATCATCCCCCACACCCATAACCAGCCCGAAAAGCGCGATTCCCAAGCAGAGCACCCGGACAGCCACCCCGATTTTAGGCATCACGCATCACCTCTCGAATCGCGAGCAGATTCAGCCGCGATTGTGGTTTAATCATCCTCGTGGCAGGGTCAAGGAAGAGTATGTTCTGTTTCACCAGAAAACTTAACAGATCAATGTCCATGCTGTCAGAGTATTTCACCTCTTCAACAAAAGCGAAGATCGTCAGCATATCGACAATATCGCTCTTTGTCTCTTTGTTTCGCGCCAGCAGGAATACAAGCCTACTTATCTCTTCTTCAAGCATTTTGTCTGCTTTTTCCGTTACATCCCCGCTTCCGAGTTTGGTATTCGCCAATTCGACCAGACACACAGGCTTTCCGCCGCAGGATTCCCACGCCATCATCATATCCTCATCAGTGAAACCATGCTCCTCCAGAAACGCGGACGTCGTCTCGCGATCAAAATCATCCACCAGCAGATACCTGCACCTTCCCTCGAGCATCGCCTCGCTGTAAACATGCTCGATGAACAGCGAATCAGAAGTCACCACAAACACCTGTGCCAGATGTGTTTCCTTTGTCAATCGGATAAAAAAGTTAAACAATTTGTAGATCAGAAACCCATCGATCTTCAAATCCCCTATCACCTGCAATTCATCGATGATCAGGATGGGAGTACGCGTCTTTGATACTTCCACAAAGAACTGCTCGATGTATCTGAACATATCTTTGCTTTTATCTTTCTTTTCAA
>JAGGRW010000154.1 GCA_021159385.1 Methanosarcinales archaeon | reverse complement strand
GTTGCTACAGTTGCTACAAGCAATCCTCTCATTGTTGCCATCATCAATACCTCCTCTGCGGTGCATTCGCATCACTGTGATTGTACGTGGAACTCGGAACCAGTGTCACATCCATCGCAACCTCTGAGTGACAGCCAACGCAGGTCCAGTACCCAGCCGAGATCGAGGTTCCGTTGGCGTAGATTGCGTCCGTGTCATCTTTAATCAGGTAATGAGCCGTCTGATCGATGCCACTGATGTAAGGCGCGGTCTGAATCGTAATATCTCCGTTTTCATCAGAATCACTGTGGCAGTTGGTGCAGTAGATGTCTTTTGTCAGCCCGTGCCGAAGATTGACCTCGCGGAGCGGATATGTCTCGTTCAGGTTATACCCGTGACAGATGCAGTTGTCAGGACTGTGGGCACCATGAGTCACGTTTCCGACCACACCGGAACGACATTTGTTACAGAATTCTGTCGCAGAATCGCGGTTTTTGAATGTCGTGTGGCTTGTTGCGGGTAGTGCGTAGGCTGTCATCGAACTCACAAGCGCGATCGCCGCTACGAGCACTGCAATTCTTCTGTTCATGATGTATCACTATATCAGCCTGATTTGCGTTCTAGTGTCATTTGGGTCAGCAGCAGTATTTTACCTTTGCGTCTTTTTACGCCCCCGCGTCTTTGCGTTCCGCATACGATTCAACGCGAAGACGCAAAAGTCGCAAAGGCGAGAGAGACGCCCGACCCGCGCAGTGATCGATAATCGTAAATATGTTGCAGCCAATCTGTATGATTGAGGCGGAAACCGGATGTTGTTTGCAAACCCAACCATGGCTACCTGGGCGTTTTTCCTGACCGTTATTCCCTTAATTATCATATATCTGCTAAGACCGAAGGCACTAACGGTCGTGATCCCCTCGGTCATGTTTTTCACGCAGATGACAGAGCAGAAAAAGGAGTACGCACGGACGCTCAACCGGATAATCAAAGATCCGCTCTTTCTGCTCCAGTTACTGGTTTTAATCGCCCTGATCATCGCTATCGCCTCTCCTTTCATCGAAGAGAGTAAACGGATCAGCGGCGGGCATACGATAATCGTTCTGGACGGTTCCGCGAGCATGCAGGCTGGTGACAGATTCGATGATGCGATCGATCTCGCGAAACAGTACCTGACAGCGCAAAACAGCATCATCCTCGCAAAGAACACACCTGTGATCGCACTGCGCGGCGAGGACGAGGACTCTGCGAGAAATGTTCTCAAAGACCTCCCGAGAACTGCGACGACCGCGGATCTGTATCAGGCGATCATGTACGGCAGCGCGATGCTCCCCTCCGGAGAAGGCAGGATCATCGTGATCTCTGATTTTGCGAACTGGGACGGCGAGGACCCTCATGTTTCCAAGAAACTCGCAGAGGCGGACGGAATCGAGGTCTCGTTCATGAAGGTCTCAGGCGGCGAAAACAAGATCGCTATAACCGGCGGATGGGTGTCGGACGACAACCAGTACACCTGCATAATCAAGAATTACATGGCATCTCCGGTCGATGCGACGATCGATGTTACGTACAACGGTGAAACGTCCACGCATGATCTGGCGATTGCGGCGCACGGCAGCGAGTACTTCGCGCTGAACGATATCGGTGCAGGCACGACCGAGATTGTGGTGCATCCCGACGATGACATGATGATTGACAATCGCGCGTACGTTGTTCTTCCGTTCCAAAAAAGCCAGAAAGTGCTCTACATCTCTGACCACGATTCCGCGTCCACGCCGTCGGCGACAGCGCTTGCACTAATCCCGTCTGTGGACGTGACGTTTCAGACGCCCGGCGAGGTGCGGAGCGCAAGCGTACATGTGCGCAACTACGATTGCATAGTCGTCGGACTCTGCAACGGGAGTTTGCGGCAATCGCTCTGCGATGATCTCGCCGATTACGCAGCAGCCGGAGGGGGCGTCGTTGTGATTGCGCAGGACGCTCTCCTCCTCTCGGATATGGGGCGTCTCCTGCCGATAACCCCAACAGCTGCGGGAAACGAGACGACGCTCGATTATGTTCTTGAGAGTAGGGCAATTCGGGATATCGATGTCGCGGGAATCGCAGTCGGTAAGTACCTGCGCGGGGACGCGAAGCGGAACTCGGTTACATGGGTTGCGGCGGAGGATGGAACACCTGTAGTCTCGTACTGGCGGATCGGGATGGGAAAAGTCGTTTATCTCGGACTTCCGGACGAGATGGGCGACGTCGCGTGGAACGACTTTCACACGATGCCGGAATATCCGATCTTCTGGATGAACCTGATCGATTACCTCTGCGACGCGGGCGCAATCGCAGACTGCAACAGGCAGACCGGCGCGATCCTCTCGTTCGACTCAAAGACGAGGCTGTTTGCGCCCGGCGGGCAGATGATCAGGACCGATGAGTTGCTGCTCGACGAGGTCGGCGTGTACAAGCTTCCTGACCGGTCGGTTGCTGTGAACCTGTACGACCCGGAGGAGTCGAATCTCGCAGACTCCCATGCCGGGTCTATTACGACCGATGATCCGAAGACCGATGAGCGGATGATCAGAACGACCGTTAAAAATGAGTACGACTGGATTCTGCTCGTGGCTGCGCTCGTCTTGATCTTTGCTGAACTCTACTACGTCCGCAGCAGGGGTGAGCTCTGATGGCAGGAATTGCAAGTATCATGATTATCGCAGACCTGATCACAGACCTGACAGGGTATCTCTTCAAGAGTCCTGACTTCTTCTTACTTATAATCCCGATCCTTCTTGTCGGCGGCTACTACCTCAGGAAAAGCAGGAAGAAACTGCGTGTCCTGAACCGGATCGTTGTTGCGTCCCTGATCATAATCGCGCTCGCAGCCCCGTACACGCTCTCGACCCACACGATCACCGATCCGGAGCCGAGTATTACCGTAATCGACGATCAGACCGCGAGCATGGGCGTATTCAGCGGATCCACAGCCGGGGCGGTCTACGACTTGATTCATGCCAGAAACCCGACAGCGCAGATCAGGTCGCTCTCAGGCAGAGAGACGCCTCTCGGAGACAAGATCATACAGTATGCGAGAGGCGGCGACCACATCGTGCTCGTCAGTGACGGGGAGAGCAACTACGGGTGCGGGCTCGGGGATGCGGTATCGATCGTTGCGAATGACAATACGACGGTCTACGCAGTCAACCTGACCCCAACTCATGGTGACGTGAGCGTTGAGATCATCGGGAGCAAGAATGTCATCGTCGGCAACAAGAACACCTTCGGAATCGTGGTTCGTCATGCAGGAATGGGTGCCAGATACGAGCTTGCGGTCGAGGTGGACGGCGAGACCGTGTACCAGAGTGCGGTTGATCAGAGTGAGCGGGAAAAGACTGTGAAGATACCGCACACATTTGGTACGCTCGGAAGCCACGTCATGACCGCTAAGATCACTCCTGCCGGGGCTGATCACTTCCAAGAGAACAACGTCTTCAGTAAGACCGTGTACGTCGTTCCGAAACCGCGCATCCTGCTCGAGACCGATAGGGAGTCCAGCCTGAAAGATATCGTCTCCAGCCTGTATGACGCCCGCACAAGCACGTACATGGGAGAACTCAATGACACCAAAGCGGTGATCCTTGACAACCGGTACACCGAGTCGCTCTCGACCGACGAGATTGAGAATCTGCGGGATTTCGTTAGCATGGGTGGCGGGCTTGTCGTCGTCGGAGGAGATAAGTCGTATGACCGTGGCGGGTATCTGGACTCCGATTTCGAGAAGATTCTCCCTGTCAGGTCGTATCCGAGCGAGTACTACGGCAGGAATGATGTCGTGATTGTTATGGACATCTCAACGAGCATGCGTTCGGATATCGTTGTGGACAGCGGCGTCTCATTTCTCGACTACGAGAAAGCACTGATAATTGAGATACTCGGCTGCAAGGATTTTAAAGACGACTACGTGGGGGTCGCCGCCTTCGGAGGAGAGGCGTATGTCATATCCAAACTGCAATATCTCGGACAGGAACAGGCAAGAGACGCGCTTCAGGATAGGATAATGGCAATCTCGCCGGGAGGGCAGATGAGCACCCCGTTGGAAGATGGGCTGGCGATGGCAGAGGAGATGCTTGCCAACTCTGCCGGCACAAAGGATGTGATCGTAATCTCCGACGGCAATAAGATCGACTATGCTAGTTCGAGCGCCGTTGCAACCGAGATGAAGAACAAGGACATCAAGATGTATTTCATTCACGTGATGAGATCGCCAACAAGCACTGTTACCAACTACGAGAGAATTGCCAATGCGGTGGACGCCCCGTACTTCCAGACCACGTATCCAAAGTCGGTTGATATCACAACCGCGCATCCGGAACCATCGCCGACACCAACGCCGCCACCCGACGAGCCAGAAGCCGGCGCATACCCGGTCTCGGTATTCACAACGAACCACTTCATAACCGAGTACCTCGACCTCTCAGGCGAGATCACCGGATTCAACGACGTGACACCGAAACTCGGTGCAAAGAGGCTCGTTGTGACAGACGAGGGGAAGCCTGTCGTCTGTGCGTGGAGATACGGGCTTGGGAGGGTCGTCGCGTTCACGACCGACAACGGCAACGAGTGGGGTTCGCAGCTCTATTCTGAGAACAACTCGAACCTGATCTCATCGGTCGTCAACTGGGCGATCGGCGACCCGAGACCGGAGGGCGGGGTGGTCATCGAGGCAGACGATATATTTCTTGGCGAGGCGTGCGAGATCACGATCATCTCTGAGACGATTCCAAGCCTCTCGTTCGGAGATGGCGAACTCGATGTGTCACGGACGAGCGAGGGAAGGTACGGTGCAGAGATCGATCTCGACTCAGAGGGCGTCTACTACCTCGCAGATTACGGAATCGCTGTCAATTACCCGCTCGAATACCTGAAGATCGGCATGAATCCGGATACGGCGAAGATCATCCAGTCGCACGGCGGGAAGGTCTACAACGAGGACGAGATCGGGATGCTCCTCTCGGATGTGCGGCGGAAGTCAGAGAGGACTGTGTACGAGCCTGTGAGCAGAAAGCTGTCGTTCATCCTTGCGGCGCTCGCGCTCTTCATAATCGAGGTCATTGTGAGGCGGGGGTGGGAGATTGTGAGGAAGCGGGATTGAGTGGACAGGTAGCGTTTACAGACACAACGGGAACTGCTGACAATCCTTCGAATTCACCATGCACCGTTACCACATCCGCGCCGCCGCCGTTCCTGCCATATATGCAGCAGCAACTTCAAGACATTATCTATCCAGCTCAAGCAGAGGAGAAATGTGTTATGCATTCCTGCGTGGATGTTTTTGTTGATCTTTTAGCATCCGGCTGATCTCAAACTTCCCCGCGCCCAAACAACCAATCAGCAAACTTCGCAAACGATTTCGCCCTGTGAGACACGTTGTTCTTCTCTTCCCC
The DNA here is from genome assembly GCA_021159385.1 of Methanosarcinales archaeon. Classification (GTDB taxonomy): domain Archaea; phylum Halobacteriota; class Methanosarcinia; order Methanosarcinales; family Methanogasteraceae; genus Methanogaster_C. The sequence goes on along the minus strand of JAGGRW010000154.1, from coordinate 11,916 downwards.
CATCGACGCAAGAGTCACGCCGTCGATCTCGAAGATCGGGTCATATCCGAATCCGCCCTCGCCAACCCCGGCGTACGCGATCCTTCCGGTCACCGCGCCCTCGAATGTGATCGGCTCAATTCCTGGCTCGCAGTACCCAACAATCGACCTGAACGTGGCGCTCCGATCATTGCCACCGACCCCATCATCGATATCCCGCATCAGCGCAAGGATTCCCGGGTTTCCGATGGTGTCGTAGACGTACGCGGCGTAGGGTCCTGGAAACCCACGCAGAGAATCGATGTAGAGCCCTGTGTCCTCCACGATCACAGCAGAGCCCAGCCGATCCGCTGCGTGCGCAGCCCCGTACGCGGCAACGAGTGCGACATCATCCTCCTGCAGTTCAGGGTAGCCGCAATCGTTCTGCACAATCGTAATTCCGCGGGGCGCGCAGATTGCGGTCGCCTCCTCGACTTTGTGGCTGTTTCCGGTTACAAACGTGATCTTCATCTTTTATGCACCCAGATTCTCTCCGTACGCCTCAATCGTCCTCTCAACATCCTCTTTTGTGTGCGCAATGCTCAGGAAATTGGTCTCGAACTGCGACGGCGGAAGGAAGACTCCGCTTTTGAGCATCCGATGGAAGAAACGCAGATATTCCTCCTTGTCGCACCCGATCGCCTCCTGATAGTTGTGCGGGAGGTCCCCGAAGAATATCTTGAACATGCTCGCAATTCCTGAGACCGAGTATGGCAGCCCTGAATCGTTTACGAGATCGAGGAGCGCAGCCCGGAGAGTGCCCCCAGTCTTATTTAGCCTTCTGTGAACGTCCTCCTTTTCGAGCAGGTCCAGAACCGCAAGCCCTGCCGCAACCGAAACCGGGTTTCCGCTGAACGTTCCCGCCTGATAGACGCCACCCGATGGAGATATCAGTTCCATGATCTCTTTTTCGCCGCCGAAGACGCCGAACGGAAATCCCCCTCCCACGATCTTTCCGAGCGTCGTCATGTCGGGAGTAATTCCAAAGTACTCCTGTGCGCCGCCCATTGCAAGTCGAAATCCTGTTATAATCTCGTCAAAGATGAGAAGCACATCGTTCTCTTCTGTGATTCTGCGCACGTCCTCGAGATAACCCGCTTTTGGGAGTATCGGTCCGATGTTCCCGAGAACCGGTTCTATTATCACCGCGGCGAGGTCGTCGCGATTCGATTCGATTGTGGCGGTTATCGTTTCGATATCGTTGTACGGCACCTGGAGTGTGTGCTTCGTGAAATCCGATGGCACGCCGAGCGAGTCCGGAACGCCGTGCGTGGTCGCACCTGACCCCGCTTTTACGAGAGCGGCGTCGTGTGCGCCATGAAACCCACCCTCGATCTTCAGAAACTTGTTTCTGCCGGTGTAGCCGCGGGCAAGGCGCAACGCGCTCATCGTTGCCTCGGTTCCTGATGACACGAACCGCAGCATCTCGATACTCGGGTAGATGGACGCGATCTTCGATGCGAGCGCAATCTCAGCCGCAATCGGGGTTCCGAACAGCCAGCCCCGTTTGAGCTGATCTGTTACGGCATCCGCAACAGCCGGATGCGCATGTCCGAGGATCAGGGGTCCGTAGCCCATGCAGTAGTCGATGTACCGGTTCCCGTCGATGTCTGTGATCGTGCAACCGCTGGCGGATGCCGTGTAGAACGGATACGGCTTTATTGCGCGTACAGGGGAGCTAACTCCGCCGGGGATTATTTTTCTTGCCTCTTCGTAAGTGTTCTCCGATTGCGTGGTCGTGATTGTGGTTGAGGTCGTGGTTGAGGTCGTGTTTGGTGTCGTAGTTGCGGTCATGGGTATGCCTTATTATTCCGGCAACATATATCTGTTGGAGTGCCCACGCGAATGAGGCGCAGGCGGATCAATAACAATTATGCGAACTCGAACCAAAATCTGCGGAAACAGAAACCCCGAAGACCTTGATTATGCCATAGCCTGCGGCGCAGACGCTGTTGGGTTCATAACGGATGTGCCAGTCAAATCGCCAAGGAAGATCGATTCGGAGACTGCGAAAGACTTGATCAAACGAGTTCCGGTCTTCGTTGACTCGGTGATCGTCATAATGCCGGAAGACCTCGATTCGGCGGTTGCGCTGATACGGAAGACCCGCCCAACCGTCGTTCAGATTCACAACGATCTTCCGGACGCTGAACTTGCGAAACTTGCGAGCACAGTAGATCCTGTCAAACTGATCAAAACGATCGCGATTCCCGATGGCGCAGGACCCGAAATCGCAGATCGGGTCATAAGCCGCATCCACAAACTGACAGGAATCGCCGACGCGATACTTCTTGACACCAGCACAACCAGCCGCACCGGCAACACCAGCACAGGCGCAAGAAGCGGCGGAACCGGGAAGGTGCACGACTGGCGGATCAGTGCGGAGATCGTACGGCGTTCGAGACTGCCGATCATCCTCGCAGGCGGGCTTACGCCGGACAATGTGTCTGATGCGATACGGAAGGTTTGCCCTTATGCGGTGGACACGGCGTCCGGTGTCGAGACCGATAAGAGGCGAGATTGCGACAAGGTGAAGCGGTTCATCGGAAAATGTGCGAAGGCTTGATTGGTGACAAGCAGTCACGTGAGCCACAGTCCAACGCCCTATCTCAATGGTGGGTTCATCGGAAATATTAAGTACTAATCCAGATTAGTACTAATCATGATTAGTACATTCGTTGACCGAGAACCCGAACTGGAACTGCTCGAGAGGGAATGGGCGGGCAGCGGCGCGAAGCTGATCGTCATGTATGGGCGGCGCAGGATCGGGAAGACGAGACTGCTCCTTGAGTTCATCGAGGGTCGCGAGGGGATATTCTACATCGCTGCCGATTCCGCACCGAAACAGCAGATCGAAGAGTTGAAAGAGAAGATGGCAGAGCATCTCAGAGACCCGCTCCTTGCTCAACTGGAGATTGGGAATTGGGATCAATTATTCGAGTATTTTGTGAAAAATGTTCCTGATAAAAGGGTCTATCTGGTGATCGATGAGTTTTCGTACCTGATCAGGAGCGATAAGACCATCCCAAGTACGCTTCAAAGATTGTGGGATTTACAGTTTTCAAATACAAATATATTTATTGTGCTATCAGGCTCTCTTCTCGGTCTGATGCACGAGAAAGTCCTATCACACTCGTCTCCGCTCTATGGGCGGCGGAGCAGGGATATTCTTCTGGATAAACTGCCGTTTTCGTTTACCGGGAATTTTGTTGGGATGGACTTTGAGGATCGTGCGAAACTGTACATGACGATTGGTGGGGTGCCTGAATATCTGCTCAAAGCATCGGAATACGAAAAGTTCACCGATTTCATAGAACTTGAGTTCTTCAGGAAGGATGGCTACTTTTACAGGGAACCATATTTTATAATATCACAAGAATTTAAAGAACTGAAGACCTACTTCTCAATCCTGAACGCGATCGCTTACGGCGGCACACGACCTGGCGAGATCGCAAACGCAGTCGGGGTCGATGCACGAAAGATTTATCCATATCTGGACAACCTGATCAGACTCGGTTTCGTCGAGAGGACAGTACCAATAACAGGCAGCGGAAAGGCTGGCATATATATGATCAGGGACAACCTCTTCGACTTCTGGTTCAATTTCGTTCACAGGCACAGGGAGAGAATCGAGCGAGGGGACTCTGTCCTGCAGGAAAGCGATTTGTCCGGCTATTTCGGAAAACGGTTTGAAATTTTGGTGAGGGACGACTTATTTAATCATATCCCGGCCTCTAACCGATTTGATCGGATCGGGACGTGGTGGCACCGTGATAAAGAGATCGATCTTGTGGCATTGAACCGGGATTCGAGGGAAATTCTCTTTATCGAGTGCAAATGGAAGACTATGAGTTTTAGGGATGCGAAGAGAGAACTTGGCAGACTCGAAGGAAAGTCAGAGCACGTGTTATGGGACTCTAACCGGAAGGACTTTGGATTGATAGCAAAATCAATCGATAAGAAAGAGGATTTGAGGGAGTTGGGGTATCTGGTTGTAGATCTGGAGGATTTCAGGTCGTTGATTCCGGGAGTCCCGCGAACGCCTGAAACCTGAACGTTTATATGGTATCGCCTCCCAATATCATCATGCAATATCGTCAGGCAATACCATGATGAGAAACATATTTCTGGGGTTTATCAGGATACACATCCTGCACCATGCAAATGAAGGCGAGATATTCGGAGTAGAGATGATGGATGAGCTTCGGGGGCATGGTTATTCGATAAGTGCCGGAACGCTCTACCCGATCCTCCATTCTCTTGAGGACGGAGGGTATCTGACAAGAAGAGACACGGTCGTCGATGGAAAAGTGAGAAAATACTACAGAATAACCGAGAAAGGCGTAGACGCTCTTGAAGAGGCGAAAAAGAAGATTAAAGAACTCGTCGAAGAGGTGATCTGATCGCCGACAGAAATTTCAGGGACCGCGTGGTGAAAGGCGTCGGAGCCAATGTCCTGATCCTTGGTCTGGTCAGTCTCTTCACCGATATGAGCAGCCAGATGGTTTTTCCCCTGATCCCGCTCTTTTTAACGGCAACTCTTGGTGCAAGCGCAACGGTCGTCGGCATAATCGAGGGTTCCGCCGAAGCAGTCGCGAGTCTGCTGAAAGTATTCTCTGGCTACTGGTCTGACCGGATCAAACGGAGAAAACCGTTCGTTCTTCTCGGTTACGGGATCTCTTCGCTCATGAAACCGCTCTTTGCATTCGCATTCGCATGGCAGAGCGTCTTTGTGATCAGAATCGTCGAAAGAGTGGGAAAAGGTCTCAGAAACGCGCCCAGGGACGCGATCATCGCCGAGTCATCTGCCGGCGATGTGCGGGGGAAGGCGTACGGCATCCACAGGGCTATGGACGGCATAGGCTCAACTTTAGGAGCCGTTCTGGCTTACATCTTGCTACTTTCGCTCGGTTTCAGCGACATCTTCCTGTTGGCTGGAGTGCCTGCGTTTATTGCGGTTCTGCTGATCCTATTTGTGAAAGAGGGGAAGACAGTTCCCACCACCGACCGCCCGGCTCCAAAATCAATAAGGATCAGTTTCAGAGAACTTCCGCCGAAACTCAAGCAGTTCATCGCGGTTTCAACGGTCTTCACGCTCGGGAACTTCGGTTATGCATTCCTGCTGCTACGTGCGCTCGACATCGGTCTGAGCGACCGGACGGCGATACTGCTTTACATAACGTTTTACGTGGTTTACACAATTGTCACGATTCCTGCCGGAACGATCTCCGATAAAATTGGAAGAAAGCCTGTGATCATCGTCGGTTACGTACTATTTGGGACAACGTCCCTCGGTCTTGCGGTTGTTACGAATCTATCAGGGATCGTATGGCTATTTGCGCTCTACGGTGTATTCTATGCCCTGATCGATGGCGTTCAGAGGGCGTTCGTCGTCGATCTCTCGCCGCCGGATCTGAAGGCGACGGCACTGGGCGCGTTTCACACCGCAACCGGTCTCGCCGCACTCCCAGCCGGCGCAATTGCGGGCATCCTCTGGGACATGATCAGCCCGGAGACGACGTTTCTGTATGGTTTCGCGCTCTCGATCACTGCGGCGGTGTTGCTGCTGAGATTCAGGAAATAGTATTTTTATGGCGCGTCCTCAGTAACCCTCAACTGTCCACGAGCCGGTTTACCACATCACGTCCGCATGACGTTCTCGCTCCCGCACTGCGGGCAGGTGATCACGTCGAAGCTCGGATCAGCCTGAAATGTGAAGTCGCAGACGCTGCACACGAAGTATACCATTGATTGGTCCATATCCTCCATAATAATTATTATCTTGACATGGTATATAAATGTATACCACCCCACAAGTGTAATTCGGAACTCTATGCGGCCGCACCCTTCTTAACCGACGGCAGAAAATTACAAAAAACCCTCCTGACCCATGGGACACCCATGAGCATGAAAATGCGGCTCGGGTGCCTTAAGTGGAAAGGCTCAACACATCGCGTACAATTGTGAAATTTCAAGCGTAAAAACATAGCGCATCCGATGATGCGTTATGGCAAAATCAGACGAAACGTATACAGAAGAGGAACAGGAGCGCAATCGTATGCGGTCAATCGATATCAGAGAGGCGAACGCCCCTCCAAAATCTGCAAAAGTCTTGGCAGATCAAGAATGTGGTTGCGGAAATGGATTAGCAGCGCAGAGTTCCGGAGGATTTTGAGATCGATGCGAATAGCCTGCCGATCACAGAGGGCAAAGTGCACTTTATACGGCAGGTTAAAGAGAACGGAGCAATCAGCGTGCTCAATGAGGACAACGATTTCGATAAATCGTTGGTTTATGAATATGCATGGGCTACTATCGACACAAAGCAAGAACAATTGATGATCTACTATCGAGAGAAGAACGAAGAGGAGGTAAGTCTTATCAAGATTTATGAGTACAAGGTCCGTGGAAATGTAAAAATATTCGAAGAGAAGTTCTGAATAAGAAAAGTGTAAACGATGTGTTGAGCTTTTTGATGTAAGCGATGTTATGAGCCTTGCCAGTTATGTCTTCGCCGATTCCGCCGGCTACTGTGGTCTCGTTTGCGCCAGACTGAGATTGTGCCTGCGGTTCCGGCTGCTCGGTCTCATCAGTCTTGTCGAACTCATGGGGGTCCCGGGGTCATGAGGGTTTTGTTGAGATTTGAGCTTTGAACGCGGTTTGACTGATGCAAAAATTACGCCGAGGGTGTGATTCGAACACACGAGGTGCGATGCACCACCGGTTTTCAAGACCGGCGCCGTAGTCCGCTGGGCCACCTCGGCAACAGGGGGAATCTTGCTCCGATTGGTTATATCATTTTCTCCAGAATTCCGGAATCAAGAGCACAAGCACCGTAAATATCTCGAGCCTGCCGATCCACATGCAGAGGATCAAAACCAGCTTTCCGACCGGATGAACGCCCCCGAAATGCCCGGCAGGACCGATGACTCCAAATCCGGGTCCGACGTTTCCGATCGTTGTTGCGGCAGCACTCGTTGCACTGAGGATGTCCATACCAAGAACGCCCAGAATCAACGAAGCAACAGCAAAGACAAAAATATATAGAATGAAGAACGATAATATCGACTCCATAACACCCTGCGGCACCATCTGCCTCCCGATCCGGACCGGCAGGATCGCTCTCGGATGAAGGGTTCTGAACAGCTCACGGTATCCGTATTTGACGAGCAACAGCATCCTGACGACCTTCATTCCGCCGCCAGTCGATCCTGCGCACCCGCCGACGAACATCAGCACAAATAACGTCAGTCTGGCGCCATTGTGCCACGTGTCAAAGTCAGCCGTCGCAAAGCCTGTTGTCGTGATGATCGAGACCACCTGAAAGATCCCCAGCCGAATCGAGTTGATTCCGTTCTGGCTCCACAAAAGAAGCGTGATTACAAGCGTTGCGCACGCTACTATGCCTGCGTACAGCCTGAACTCGGGGTTATGGAGCAGGCGGGTGTGTTCGCCGCGCAACACCCAGTAATGCAGCGCAAAGTTAGCCCCGGCAAGGAACATGAAGAAGACAACAATCCCCTCAACAAGCGGACTTGCAAAGAACGCGATGCTCTCCGAATGCGGCGAGAACCCGCCTGTCGCCATCGTGCTGAAGGTTGTGCAGAGCGCGTCATACAGCCCAATGCCGCTTATGAGGAGCGCAACCACTTCGACCGCGGAAAGAACCACGTAGACCGACCAGAGGATCTTTGCAGTCTGGCTGAGTCTCGGTCTCAGTTTGTCGCTTGTGGGTCCCGGCACCTCTGCACGGAAGAGATCGCGTCCTGCTACAGCCAATTTCGGAAGAACCGCAAGGAAGAGTACGATGATCCCCATGCCGCCGAGCCACTGAGTGAAACTGCGCCAGAAGAGGAGACTCATCGGGTGCGCCTCGATATCCGAAAGGATGGTCGAGCCTGTCGTTGTGAACCCTGACATCGACTCAAAGAATGCGTCAAGTGGCGAGATTCCGCTGAATAAGTACGGCAGAGATCCGAAGAGCGCAGCAAAGAACCATCCGAGTGCGACGGTTGCGAAACTCTCTTTTATGGCAAGGTCGTCGATTTCATGCGTCTTCAGACCCAGAACGATTCCAACGAGGATTGTTATGGCAGAAGAGGTCAGAAAGGGGTTGCAGTCCTCCCCATAACAGATGGCAACGATGAGCGGAATCAACATCATCAGCCCGAGAAATCTCAGTACCGAGCCGATGAGATTGGCGATTGTGGTACGGTTCATGTCTCCCAGTCCTTCCGGATATTATAGTTCCAATGTGGTATATAATTATGTCGGACCGTATCAACGTTTTCCCGGACAGACTGATGCGAAAACCCTGCCCAATCTTGCTCATTTGATCGCATCGATGATCCGTACCGTGAGCTTGCGCCCTCTCGGACCATCCAGTTCCACGAAGAAGACGCTCTGCCACGTCCCGAGAGCCAGCCGCCCCTTCTCGATCGGGATACACACGTTGTTTCCGAGGATTGTCGCCTGCAGGTGTGAACGCGCATTGTCATCGATTCGGTCATGCGCGTAATTGCCGGGCGGAACAATTGTATTTAATAATTTTAATATGTCGCCGACGAGCCCGTCTTCATTCTCGTTTATGATTATTGCGGTCGTGGTGTGAGGGGAGTATGCCATGCACACGCCGGTCGCAGTTCCGGTGCGGGCGACCTCCTGATTCAGTAGTGCGGTGATGTCGATTAGTTCTGCGTGGTGGGTTGTCCTGATGTCCATATCGTTCAAACTTATGTTTCTGTGGGGCGGTTGTAAGGTTTTTGGTCTTCCGGGGCTATAATCTTATAAGAACCGGAGTCTATCCAACCATTCGTTCCGCTGATCCCAAAAACCAGTCTCATAGGCATTGCGCTGCGCTGGATTTTACGACCTCATCATGGATTTTCTCGTGATCGTGAATATGAGGAAAGTGACGATTCGGATTTGGCAGTGCGACCTACAAATGATGTTGTTGCCTGCTAGTTCTAAAACGTGAGTGGTTACTATTCAGGAAAGGACAGGGAGATCATTCAGGGGATTAGAAGCAGCTTGTGCAGTTGCGGAATCATGCGAATATCAGAGAGATGCGTTCCTGCAAAGTCCATCAGACCAAGCAGTCGCTCCGGATTTATATTCACAGGACTTACCGGCTGTAGAATAAGTGGGATGGAACAGTCGATCAATTCGATTCCAAAAACTGCACTTCCGATGCTTTTTTCTGTTGTTTCCGGAAGCACAACAATTTTAACGAACGTTTCAACACCAGCCGAGCTGAAAACCTCAATCGTCGCAAGTTCGGCATCCAGAAGCCGATCATAATCCCCAGTTGACCTGTGCTCCGGGAGTTTGATGTCACATGCGGCAACATCGAGCATGTCCGCTAACGTTTCGGCGGAATCGGGAAGACTCGCGTTCGTCTCCAGATACAACGGTCTGCGGTTGCGTTCTGCGAGTTCTCGTATGAACTCAGCATGTAAAAGCGGCTCTCCACCGGTCAGACTGACGTATCTGGTGGAAGGCGTCCACAGACGGTCGATCGCATCGATTACTGTTCCCACATCCAGAGGATTGTTGATCTGCCGATCGTCGATCCGGCATCGCGCAACTGCTGCCCGCGCATCTCTGGTATCGCAGTATTCGCAGGTCAACTGGCACCCGCAGAACCTGACAAAGACCTGTCTTGTGCCGGCATAGATTCCCTCGCCCTGAATGGAGTTGAATATCTCGTAGATGTCTGCGTTCATGTTCAGAATAATTTCAGGTGTGTTCCGATCCCGTTCCGGACAGCCTGCTGATAGACGTGGTTTGCCGTCGAGACGTCCTGTATGGCAAGTCCTGTCGAGTCAAAGACTGTGATCTCGCTGTCGTTGGTTCTTCCCGGCTTTATCCCTGCGACGATCTCCCCAAGCGTGCCGTAGATGTCCCCCTCTGATATGATGCCCAGTTTTAGCGGGACATTCACCTCGCCAGAGTGGAATGCCTGCGCAGGATCATCGATCACGATCTTCGACCGCTTGAGAATCTCCGGGTCGAGTTCCTCCTTGCCTGCTGCATCAGCGCCGATGGCATTGATATGTGTGCCGTCCGGTATCCAGTCGTTCACAACGATCGGCTCCCTGACCGGTGTTGTCGTGACCAGTATATCGCAGTCGCAGACCTGCCGGATGCCATCCGCAACTGTTATCTCGCAGCCGAGATTCGCAATTTCGTCCCTGAACCGTCTGCAGGACGCATCCGAGCGGTCGGTGACCTTGACTGCCTCGATTTTCCTGACCTCGCAGATCGCACGCAACTGGGTTCGCGCCTGCCGCCCTGCGCCTACCATGCCGACCACAGCGGCGTCAGTTCGTGCGAGGCGGTCCGCAGCCACGCCCCCCGCAGCACCGGTTCGCATCTCTGTCAGGTACGTGCCGTCCATAACAGTAAGCGGCGCCCCGGTCTCTATCGAGTTCAGAACAATGACCGCCATCACTGTGGGTAGTCCGGCATCATGGTTTTCAGGGTGCACATTGACGATCTTGACGCCTGCGATCCCTGCCGTCTCAAGGTACGCTGGCATTGTGCGGAGGTCACCCGTTGGGAAGTAGAGGTACGACTTCGGAGGCATCTGCACCCTGCCCATGCCGTGCTCCAGAAATGCGTCCTCGACAACGCTGATCACTCCCGGCATGTCGAGCAGTTCGGTAACGTCGCCTTCGTTCAGGTATAATAGCTCCATTGTGGGTTGGTCTGGCGGCAGGGATGATAATTATTGCGCTCTTGTATTTTCGAGAGAAGTGTGGGGATCTGGCCAGTCCGGTAGCAGACCGCGACAGCCGCGATCAGGAGAGACGAGGAGATCGTGTTGTGCGAATGGCATCGGTACGAAATAAAACCGCAGAGATCGCGGAGGGACGCGGAGGGGTGGTTAAAAAAACTCTTGCGTTACTCTCGCGCTCTTTCTTCGGACTGACCGCATCACCACAGCTGATGTTGCAGGAGCTCTCGGGCTATCTGACCGCATGGCACGGGTGCTGCTCGGGAGATGGGTTGGGGACGGCTGGCTTGAGGTGGCAGACCCATCCCGCCGGGCACGGGCTTATGTTTTATCGGCAAGTTATCGGCAATTCATCGGAAGTTTATCGGCAATGCGTGGCGGGTGACTGCGACCTCATACACGCTTCTCGCATCTCATAACCCTTTCAGTATCGGGCAGCGGTTCCGAAAGTTAAAGTAGTTCTGGTGCCAACGGCCTTGCTGCGCTTCGTTCCGCATTCAAAAAAAGGGTTCTTATCCAATTTCAAGCCAGCACACCGGACAATCTTCGTATCAGAGAATCGTTCCTGGAATTCTCAAAAATCTCCTGGAACGAAGGGTTGAGGCGAAGAACATGATGAAATCAGCGGATTCCGGAGAATACAGGGCGCTCGATGCGACGCAGAATGCACTGAAGATTCTCCTGAACAGTTTTTACGGATATTCAGGTTACGCGAGAGCACGTCTCTACAGTCTCGTCCTTGCCAATGCAGTGACCAGTTTCGGGCGCAAAAACATTCTTGGGACTAAATAACTGATCGACGAATCGATCAAGGAAATCGACCTTCCGAATGGATCGCGTTTTCTCTTATCTGTCGTTTACGGCGATACTGACAGTGTCTTTGTCAGGATCACGTCAGAAGATGGTGAAGGGGTGGGAGGGGGCGAAAGAGAGGGAGAAAGATAGAGAGGTCTCGCTCGATGACGCGGAATCGATTGGTAGGACTGTTGCCGACACCGTCTCCGATAGCGATATCAGCGGAGATCTCTGTTACCGTCACAGGGACGTTCAGTGGCGAGTGAAACATGAGATCAAGTGCGATCTCGTCACCTCCATCGGAGAGGTCGATGTTTACGATCTCTATCGTTTCGCGGTTGGATATCGCGCCGGGCGACAGTATC
>JAGGRW010000042.1 GCA_021159385.1 Methanosarcinales archaeon | reverse complement strand
CAAGGGAGTCCATATCTCCTGCCGGAGCCAGTAGTTCGGGTTTTACGGGCATGGTTGTGGGTTATGGGTTATGTGGGTCATGGGTCAATTGTCGCTGTATCAGTCACCTTATCTGTCGCCTCTCGCGTATCAATCGTTCCTCCGCGTGGCGAAGTAATAGTCTTTCCGATTCGACGGAAGCGGAAACCCGGCAGTGGTTGTGGTTGTGGTCATGGTCGTGGAAGGCGGGACTTATTGGAAAGTCCGATGAAAATCAAAAAGATTTATGTATTTTGTAAGTCCAATCTTACTTTTGACGAGGCGATCGAAATGATAAATATTGCAATAACAAAACTCAGTTCAAGGGGCCAAATAGTGATTCCTTCAGAGATGAGAGACAATTTTAGTACAGGGGAAAAACTTGTCATAATCAAGAGTGGGGAACAGTTAATCTTGAAAAAAGTAAGCGATTTGGGTGGGAATTTCGAAGAGGATCTTGCTTTTTCCAGAAGAACAGAAGAAGCATGGCAGAGTTATGAAAGAGGTGAATTTGTTTCCCGATCTGCCGACAAATTTCTTGAAGAGCTGGAAGAATGTTAACGGTAGAGCATAAACCCAATTTTTTAAAAAGGGTACGTAAAATAAAAGGCAATTCTATTAAAGAACGAGTTAAAAATCAAATCAAAAAAATATTAGAAGATCCAGAAATTGGAAAACCAATGAAATATGCAAGAAAAGGAACAAGAGAACTGTATGTAGGTTCTTTCAGACTGTCTTATGCTTATTTGAAAGATGAAAGTAAAATAATCTTTTTAGATATATATCATAAGGATGAGCAATGATTCTTTTGTCCACCAATTCTATTAAGATGTGAGTGTGTGTGTGGCTGTGTGTTTGGTCCGCGGCACTCGGCTTGGCAATCACGTAAGTTGGCAGTCCCGGCGGGTGCGATGAGGTTATGTATGCCGGAGTCGGACAGGTTCATGTTTGACATGAGCGAGACAACATTCACCCACATCAAAGACGACCGTGCTGCGATGGTTGACATCAGCGAAAAGGGCGTAACCAGCAGGCGGGCTGTCGCGACCGGCAGAATCAACCTCCGGCGAGAGACGATCGCCGCGATACAGGCGGGCAACGTAGAGAAAGGAAATGTGCTCGCAACGGCAAGGATCGCCGCCATAATGGCAGTCAAGGAGACCCCCTCCACAATCCCGATGTGCCACCAGATCCCGATCACAGGAATCGATGTCGACTTTAAGGTCGTGGGTGACGCGGGTTCGGCGGATGGTGCGGACGGTGCGAATGCGATCACCGCCGTCGTTGAGGTGCGGTCGGTCGGGCGCACCGGCGTCGAGATGGAGGCGCTCTCTGGCGTTAGCGTTGCGCTTCTCACGATCTGGGACATGGTCAAGTCAGCGGAGAAGGATGAGGGCGGGAATTACCCGGATACTGTGATTTCGGGGATCAGGGTTCTTGAAAAGGTGAAATATTAGCTGTGCACATCAAACCTGAGATTCGGATACTTGCAATCGATGATTCGGCTCTGATAGCTGAGCAGGTCATGATCGTAGGAGTGATCTTCAGAGGCGGGGACTGGCTCGATGGCGTACTCAGATCAGAGATAACAAGGGACGGGACGGATGCAACCGTCAAGGTCTCGGAGATGGTGACGACGACCCGGCATTACCCGCAGATTCGTGTGATCATGCTCGATGGCGTGACCTACGGTGGGTTCAACGTGATCGACATAACCGAGTTGCACAGCATGACCGGGCTGCCTGTTATCGTTGTGATGCGAACAATGCCTGATATGGGGCGGATCGGGGACGCGCTGCGAAATCTTCCTTGCTTTGAGAAGCGGTGGCAGGCGATCCAAAACGCGGGCGGGATCCACGAAGTCGATGTGCATGACGGTGCGGGTTCGGTCTTCATCCAGTGCGCAGGGATTGAGGTGGCGGATGCGAGGAAGATCGTCAGGCTCGGGGCGACCCACAGCCACATCCCTGAGCCGCTTCGGGTTGCGCATCTGATAGCAACTGGGATCGTGTGCGGTGAGTCGCGGGGGCAGGCGTGAAGTGCTTCTGTCCCGCGCTTGTTGCACATCGCGGGTCGGGTGGCTTGCGGCTTGCGGCTTGCGATCCGGAATATCGGTCAGGCGGTGACCTGCTCCCCGATCACGAGATACTCTGAAAAAGCTTGTGATACCGGAACTGGTGTATCATCTTCTATCAATCCTTTCACATGCAGTACGATAGCTTCATACATGTTTTGCTCAACTTCTTTGCGTGTGCTGCCTGCCACACAACCGGGCAGGTCTGGCGAATATGCTGAATAGTTCTCGTCTGCTTTTTCGATAACAACTAAAAGCCGGTACATAATTATCTCCTTTCAGTTAGTTTCGCCTGTTTTACTTGACTTTCAAAGATGCACTGAAAAACACCATCAGCCAACCCAATCGATGTATGACCTATCAAAACATAAACCCCCTGCCACCGATTCCCTTAACATACCATAAATTTTCCCAGATCCAGCAGAGAAAATAATCGAGCTTGTTTCACGCCCATCTCTTCAACCATCATCATAACATTCCTGACCGTCTTCTTCTGCACAAGAGCAAGACGTATTCCATCCAACTCATCAACAAGCCGCGTAATACTCAATCGAAGATTCCGTTTCTTCCCTTTGTTGCTCCCAAGCCTTCTTTGTAGATCGGCAAGTTTCTCCAGCATCTTTGCCTTTCTTTTCTCATAGCTTTCCATCTGTTTTCGGTACGAGGTATCACTGTAGAGAATAACAGTAGTAAATTCCTTCCCGAAGAATTCGTGCTTTGTCCTGTAGCATTGTATGAACTCGCACAAGAGTTGATACTTGCCGAAACGTCCATCCATTCGGCGATATCTTATCAGGGAATTGTGAAATTGGCTTCAGGTGCGGAACTGTCGCGAGCATCACAAAAGGCAATCGTGTACGCGATGTTATGTGCCTTACCAGTTAGGCAATCTGTGATGCAACTTCTTGTCAACAGGCGGATGAACGCAGATGACCATATAATATTGAGCAGGTAGAAAATAAAACCACAGAGGCACACAGAGGGTCACAGAGAGATGCAACAATTTTAAGATTGGGTGTGCTACCTTATCAAGCGATGCAGACGCGATTTTTCCAGCTCGCAGCAGAAGGCGTTTCAGGGATGGAACACCGCAGCATCCATCGCCACCAGAACTATCTCGGAAGCCCCCTCCTGATCCCATCTCCCCGAATTTATCACAAGATCGTAGACCCCCATCCAATCGACGTCCACGCTGTAGTACTTCCGGTACCGTTCGGCTTCGCATGCCTCCCGCTCCTCGATCCCTGCGGCTGCGTCCGCAACCGGGATCCCCTCGCGATGCGCGACCCGCTCCGCCCGAACCTTGTCGGGCGCGGTCACGAATACGGCGAGATCGGGATCGACCATCCACGCGGAGATGCGCCCTTCGATTATCACATCCCTGCCCGCGCCCCTCGCGCCCCTCGCGATCTCCTTCTGGCGTTGGTCGATCTCCTTATCGATCTCCGCATCGCTCTTTGCGAGTTCTCCGAACTCTTCAAGCGTCAGTCCTCTTTCTTTTGCCATCGTTCGGAATATCTCGCCAGCAGAGACGAGATCGATTCCAAGTCGCTCTGATATGATGCGGGCGACCGTGCTGGTCCCGCTTCCAGGAAGTCCGCTTATCGTCAGGATCATCGAGTATCAGGGGGCTATCATGGTACTTATAGTCTTTCTGCGACCGGGAGGCAAGAGACGCGGTCCCGCAGCAGGTGGTCTGCGAGAACGATTGCAACCATCGCCTCGGCTACGGGAACGATTCTGGGCGGAATCGTCGGGTCGTGCCTGCCTTTGATCGTAATTTCAGTTTCGGTCATCGTCATGAGGTTAATCGTCTTCTGCGGGATCGCAATAGAGGGCGTTGGCTTGACCGCGATCCTGCAGACGATCGGTGCGCCTGTTGCGAGTCCGCCGAGAATGCCACCGGCGTCATTTGTCTCCTGAATTACCTGCCCATCCGCTTCAGATAACCCGAACGAATCGTTCATCTCGCTTCCCCTCATCGTCGCGCACCCGAAGCCTGCGCCAATCTCAACGCCCTTTACCGCGCCGATTCCCATAAGAGCCTTTGCAAGATCGGCATCCAGCTTGTCAAAGACCGGCTCTCCGGTGCCGGCAGGGACATTGGTCGCTATGATCTCAACGATCCCACCGATGCTGTCTCCTTCTTCACGGACGCTCTGCACCAGTCTCTGCATCTGCTCTGCCGCATCCAGGTCTGCGCACCGGAGAGGCGTTCGCTCAACCTCATCCCTGAGCGCGGATAGCTGCATCCGCACCTGTTCCTGTGTCTGTGCCCGTGACTGTGATTGTGATTGTGCCTGCACCAGTACCTGCGCACGACGAGCCCGGATGCCGCCAAGTTCGACTACGTGCGCAAGCAGATCGATTCCGCGGTCCGCAAGAACCTTCTTCGCGATGGCTCCAGCAGCCACCCGTCCGATCGTCTCTCTCGCAGATGCACGCCCGCCGCCGCGGTAGTCCCTGATCCCGTACTTGACCCAGTAGGGGTAATCGGCGTGTCCGGGGCGCGGCGTGTCCATTAGAGCCTCGTACGGCGACGAATCCACGTCCATATTCCACACAACCATCGATATTGGTGTTCCGGTCGTCTTTCCCTCAAACACCCCTGAAAGGATGGTTACTGTGTCAGTCTCCTTGCGCGGCGTCGAGATATCGCTCTGCCCGGGTCGCCTGCGGTCGAGGTCCTTCTGGATGTCCCCGACGCTTACCGGAAGCATCGAGG
Organism: Methanosarcinales archaeon; assembly: GCA_021159385.1. GTDB lineage: Archaea > Halobacteriota > Methanosarcinia > Methanosarcinales > Methanogasteraceae > Methanogaster_C. The sequence goes on along the minus strand of JAGGRW010000042.1, from coordinate 12,741 downwards.
GGCAGCCGTCGATCGTGACGCCGACCGCGGGTCCGTGGCTCTCGCCCCACGTCGTTACACGGAATATCGTTCCGAATGTGTTCCCTGACATAACTTTGGTTCCGGTCCCGGCAACGCCGCCCAGTGATGAACTGCGTGCCATGTTGTGATAAAATGTATAACTCCTGAAGACATCCTAAATGTTTTCCACGCATTCGAGAGACTTTTCAATTTATTCTGGTCGGTTGAAGAACATGATGCTATACTTCACACCGCCATAACTTCTGGCTTTTTCATTTACGAAAAAGTATATCGCCAGCCCCCACCCGAAGGGCAGTTTTACTCGATTTTTTGTGAAAAAATCGTTTTTCAAACCCAACGATTATTGGATTCGTGGGGTTTGTCCAAACGTGCTAATTCATGATAAATTACGAATACGGACGTTTATCACGAATTCCTATAATCAGGAGGCACAAACGCCCACATCACTATATCAGAAAGCATCATCGAATCACAACCGCATCGGCAGACTCCGCTCATGCAGTTTCACCGCAGTTACCATGAAGATTACCAGAAACACCGCAAGAGCGCAGATATCCAGCGGAACAGGATAGTAATTGGCGCAGGTTCCCTCTATGCAGTACCTGCACAGGTCGGTTATGTACGTCAGCGGAGATAGTGATGCCAGCGCCCGCCCCCACGACGGCATCTCCTGAATCGGGATGAAGACGCCGCTTACAAAGACCAGCGGGAACTTGGTTAGCATAGAGATCATCATCACAGTGGAGGTCATACTGGTTGGCGTCGACGAGAATACAAGCCCCAGCGCAGAGAAGCAGAACGCAGCAAGCACGATTCCCACGGCAAGGATGAGGGGATGTGCGATCGCCACCCCGAACGCAACTCCGAGGAATATCGGGACGAGCGAGATCGCGATTCCGAAGAAGACGGATGCTATCATGTCCCCGAAGAGGATCGTCGTGATCGAGACCGGGGCTGCCGCAAGCCGCTCAAGGTTTCTGGTCTGCGTCTCTGTTGGTGCAATCACCGGGGTGATCGATGTCGACGTGAAGAATACCGTCATGCCGAGCAGCCCGGCGATGAGAAAATCAACAGGGAGGTCTCTTCCTATCATGAACGCCAGAAAGAGGAACGCTGGGGCAAGAATGCCGAATATTACCACAGGTCCATTCAGATAATAGATCCGCACGTCTTTTTTGGCGATTGCAAACGCACGCCTCATCTGATCCATGAGATCAGGAATCATTGTTTGCCGCCCCCTCTAAAGCGTTGGCATCTCCCACGGAGACCTCACCATCCCCGGTAAGTTTGATGAAGACGTCTTCAAGCGTTGGCGTCAGCGTGTTCAGGGTCACGATCTCCATGCCACCTGACCGGCAGCAGTCCACCAGATGCTGTATCGTCCTGCCGGGTTCGTCTGTATACAGATAGGTCTTGTCTCCACTCGCCCGGACGTCGGTGACTCCTGAAAGGCGGCGGAGGTCAGAGCTGTCAACAGGTGTGTCAAAACTTACCTCCACCCTACCAAGCCCGCCCATTCTCGCTTTAAGTTTCTCAGGAGAGTCAACGGCTGCGATCTTTCCGTGATTGATGATTGCAACCCGATTGCACAACTGATTTGCCTCCTCCATGTAATGAGTGGTGAGAAAAATGGTTTTACCTTCGTTATTCAACTCTCGCAGCACCTCTTTTATCATCCGTGCACTCAGGACGTCCAGGCCTGATGTCGGCTCGTCAAGAAAGAGTATCTCAGGATCGCTCATGAGAGACATGGCGATTACAAGCCTCTGCTTCATCCCCTTCGAGAACGTCCTTGTCTTGTGATCCTTCCGATCATGCAGCCCGAAACGCACAAGGAGTCCCTCTGCCCTCGCTTTCGCATCCTTTGCCGGCACACCGTACAACTCTGCCATGAGTTGCAGGTTCCTCCATGCAGAGAGCCCATTGTAGGCATTCGATAGCTCAGGAACGACCCCCATCACCTCTTTGGCTTTGATCGGATCACGCCGGAGGTCAAAACCCGCGATACGAACCCTGCCACGGGTCGGTCTGATGATTCCTGTGAGCATCCTGACGGTTGTGGTCTTGCCTGCGCCATTCGGTCCGAGAAAGCCAAAGATTTCACCGCTCGCAACCTCTATGTCGATATGATCCACTGCCACAACTTCACCATAGTTTTTCGTCAGTCCTTCAGCCTCAATCATGTTCTTCGTGTTCTTCGTGTTCTTCATGACCCTCACACCGGATCTCCCAGCAAATTGATGACTATCTGTTTTGTTTTCAGTTTCCACACCTTTTCAGGTGCGCCACCGCCCCTTTCCCGGTATTCGGAGACCTCGATTATGCCTGCACGGTTGAGCGCTGACAGATGATAATATAACCCCGAAGGCGTCAGTTTCGCGCCCCTGTCACTCAGGGATTCATAGATCTCCTTTGTGCTCCTGCTGCCGTCGCCGATGAAATCAATGATCTCCCATCTGGTCGGGCAGTGGAGTGCGCTTATGTACTCGCCAAGTTTTTGCAGTTGTGGGTGGCGGCTGCAATTGCACATCGTATCACCTGAATATTGCAGTGGTTTACTGTAATATTGCGGCAGCTCTTTAAAAGTGTTTCTGATGGATCGGCGGTGCAGTGGCGAGGGTGATGCAGACGGGCACGAGGCGTCTTTCAGTGAGTGGGGATTTTAAGCATAAGCATTTATATCCGGGAAGTAAAACGGGAACAGGTGTCGATGATGAACTCACATGAATTTTTACTAAAGCATTCACAGGAATGGTCGGAAAAATACCCGGGAAAGTGCATCGCTATTGTCGATTGCAAACTGGTTGCCATAGGTCATGATGAACTCGAGGTATTTAAGGAAACAAAAAGGAAATACCCGAATAAAGAGATTTCCATCACCTACTTACCAACGGATGACGAAGTGGTGACGTTATTATGAACTATCCGTACATCCAGTTCAAGAATAGATTTCTACCAATCGTTCCCATTAAATTTAGGCTTGGGAACACTGATTGGGTCTAATTTAAGGCTTATGTGGATTCTGGAGCAGGATACAGCGTTTTTCACGAGAGCGTCATTGAAATTTTGGGATTGGAATTGGAAGATGGTCGTAAGGAATATGTCGCCGTCGGAGATGGTTCGCTGATACCAGTTTACATGCATCGAATCGTGGTTCAACTCGCTCTCGAAGAATTTGAGGCTATGATTGGATTCTCAAAACAGCTTGGTATCGGATTCAATATCATCGGAAGAAGGGATATTTTTGAAAGGTTCAAAGTTTGTTTTACGGAGAATGAAAGAGTTGTTGAGTTTATATGAGGTGCAGGTCACAATAAAGCATCCACCGGGCACAATCAATTGTAGCCCTTCCGTAATGACACTTCATTTAGCAGCATGGATACATATTAAAATCAGAAACACCAAAGTTACATTTCATGGTCGAATCCATAACACCGCTCATCGCATTCGGTGCAGGGGTTGCGAGCGTGCTGTCGCCGTGCGTGCTCCCGCTGCTCCCCGCGGTCATGGCGTACTCAACCGAACGAGGGAAACTACGCCCTCTTGCGATTGTCACCGGACTGTGCGTCCTGTTTACGGTGATGGGAGTTCTGGCGTCGGCATTCGGCGCAGTCGTCTCCGAATACCGTGCGTACCTGAAGATTGTCTCAGAGATCGTGATAATCGCATTCGGACTGGTCATGCTCTTCGATCTTCCGGTCTTTAACAGACTCGGTGTGCTTGCGCCGCGGGCAGGGCGGACGCAGCAGAATGGGATCATGGGCGGTCTTCTGCTCGGATTGTCGCTCGGAATCATCTGGATGCCATGCCTCGGACCGATACTCGGGAGCATCCTCGCGATGGCTGCGCTCGAAGGAGGCGCTCTTGAGGGCGGAACACTTCTCTTCATCTACTCGCTCGGGCTCGGAATTCCGATGCTCGGGGTGGCGTATGCGACAAGCACGTTGACCGGGCATGTCAGGAGCATATCGCGGCACACAATTGTGATCAGGAAGGTTGCGGGGGGCGTTTTGATCGTGGTCGGTCTTGGAATGCTCTTTGGGGTCTACGACCTCTTCTGGGCGTGGATTCTGGGTTTGGTCTGACCGGGGATGAGTTGGTGTGAAGGAATAGAAGTAGAGGAATGGAAGTGGGAGAATAGGAGTGGAAGAAGGGGATGGAAAGGTGGGGGCGAACAATTGGGGGTGAAACGGTGGATTTCGCTGATTATAATCGTTGCAACCGCGCTATTAACTCTGTTCGTGCTACAAGTGCTCCTTGATCCGACTCGCGAGATACCTGACCCGTACTACCGGAAAACCGGACCAAATATCACGAGTGAGTCCGAACTGAGGCAGATCCTGCCGCTTCTCGACGACTCTTACGAGGAGAGCTACTTCGATTGTTCGGAGATGTCTGCTTTCCTTGAGTGGTACCTCGAAGGGCGCGGCGTCGATACCGTAATTGTCACTGGAAAACAGGATCAGCCGCACAATATCACCGCTGGCGGGTTTGAATACAAAAAGAGCACCGGAGATCATGCGTGGATCGTCGCAAACATATCAGGAAGGGAGGTTTTGATCGAATCGACACTCGCACGCATCGTTCCGGATTCGCTCGTTTCGTACTACCTCCCGGAGGATGTGCATGACGACATCTACGGGGTCGTACGCTCCTACGGGCGCGCTGACGAGTACGACTGGTGGACGGTTGTTGCGATCGAATCCACTGCCACTGGTTCGCCCACCGGTTCACCAACCGGTTCGCCAATGCCGTTCCCGACCCCGATCCGGCTTCCCCCGGTATCCGAACTGGAATCTGACATCTTCGATCTGGTGAACAGGGAACGCGAGAAGAACGGGCTTACACAACTGAAATCAAACGAGGAGATCGCAGACATCGCTCGCTTGCGCAGTTGTGAGCTTATCAGGAGCGGAAGTGTTGACGACGGCAGCAAACCCGCAGACCTGTTGAGGGCGCATGGCGTGTATTACTTCGACATCTCAGTCGAAGAGACGCTCGCACTCCCGGGACCGATCTACGACTACGAAGCGTCTCTGCAAAGGATCACTGATCTGTGGATGCGCAACGAATCCGGAACGGACGCCTCTGCTCAAGATATTGATGAGTCCGGGATCGGTGTTTCTGTTGATCAGGACGGAAACCTCTTCGTAACCCGGCTCTCTATAAGGCGGATCGACTGTGGCTACAGGGGCGCGCCCTGCTGTAAGGAACAAGGTTATTATCCATGGTGTTATAAACCATGGAGGTGCAATCGCGGGATATGCAATTAAGAGATAGGCAGGTTCAGAAATGGCGATCCGGGATGTGAAACCAACAAGGTCAGAGTTAATCGAACTCAAGAAGAAGACCAAGCTTGCAGAGAGCGGACACAAGCTCCTGAAGATGAAGCGTGACGGGCTCATTTTAGAATTCTTCGAGTTGTTAAACAAGGCAAAGAATGTGCGATCCGAACTCGACGACGCTTACGGGGTCGCAAGCGAGAAGATCGGGTTTGCAAAGTCGGTCGAAGGCGATGTTGCGATACGATCGATTGCGTTCGCGTTAAAAGATGTTCCGCAGATCAAACTCGAAAGCAAGAACATAATGGGTGTTGTGGTCCCGAAGATCGAATCCTCGCAGGTGCGAAAGAGCCTCTGTGAGCGCGGATACGGGATACTCGGGACGAGCTCGTGCCTCGATGAGGCGGTCGAGGCGTACGAAACGTTTGTTGAGAAGATCATCGTCGCCGCGGAGATTGAGACTGCGATAAAGAAGCTCTTAGACGACATCGAACAGACCAAACGAAGGGTCAACGCGCTCGAGTTCAAGGTGATACCGGAACTCTCCGAGGCAGAGCGGTTCATCGAGCTGCGTCTCGAAGAGATGGAGCGCGAGAACACCTTCCGTCTGAAGCGAATCAAGGCGTGAGGATAAGGCAAAAGGCACGAGACATGATCGATCTTGAGAACCCGGAGCACCGGGCACGGCTGCTGCGGTGGGCGTGGCTGCTCTCAATCGCAGTTCTTGTGCTCGGATACGTGATCATGTTTCTTCTGATCACAGGCAGACTCGAACTCAGATGACGGCTATTCCATTTCGTTGCGACTCCTGAAAACTCCCCTCATCTCCCTGAGGACACTGCCCACCTTTGATTCGTAATCCACGATGTAATCCGCCGCTGTGATGGCAAATTTCAACCGGGTCTCGTAAGAGATGTCTCCGTTCTCGATTAGCTCCCGGATCACATCGTCGTACTGCGCGGGGTCTGTTACGGCGGCGACGTTCCGAACGTTCTTCATCGCAGATTTGAGGAGCGCGACACCGCCGATGTCCACACTCTCAATAGTTATCAGCGGAATCAGGTTCACTACAACGATTGTGATGCTGCTGGTTGCGATTGCGGCGTGAACCGCCGGGTGGAGCGTCTTTATCCCGCCGCCAAGAAGCTCAGCGAATCCCGTCAACTCAGACACCGGAGTTACTGGAGTCACAGGAGCCCCCTCCCGCGATATCTCTCTTGCAGTGCCATCTGTTACGATCAGCTCGATTCCGAGATTGGACAGAGCCGCTGCAAACTTTTTCAGGTTCCTTTTGTCTGATACGCTGATCAGTGCTCTTTTCATCTCAATCACCCTTCCCGCAATCCAGCACTGTCGCAACCGTTTCCCTGAACTTGCGGATCGCACCGGTGTTCCGGATGACGTGATCGGCAGACGCAATCGCGTCCCCGATGCCCCACCCGAGTTCGCGTTCGTCCCGTGCCCGGAGCGATTCGATGCTCTTGATTGCGTCTGACCGTCGCCTTCTGCTGATCCGCTCCAACCTGATCTCAATCGGCGCGACGATCGAGACCAGCGTGAAATCGTCTCCGAACTCACGTCTGAATATCGCAACCTCGGCAAGCCCTCTTACGCCATCGACGACAACGACCCTGTCCGCTCCGGTCCCGGCGAGTTTGTGGATATCAGGCACGCATCGCTTTGCAATCGCGCCCATGCCGTCTTCTGCCCTCAACTGGTCACCAACGCTTCCGATGTTCACGTCGCTCGGTTCAAGCCCGCGTCGCATCGCTTCATTTCGCACGACATCCCCCATCACGACGACTGGAATTCGCTTCTTGCGCGCCGCTTTTGCCGCTTCCGACTTTCCGGATGCGGGCATGCCAACAAACGCGATGATCTTCATATCCGAATCTCATCCGGCGCAACCCTTAACTGTTGGGATTGCGATCATATCTTACACAACCTGCGCTATTGCTATCGCTACCGCTCGTTGTTGCCACCGTAATCGTCATCACAATCGTCACCGTCATCGCGCCGCTGTGGCTTAGCTCGGTAAAGCGGCTGATTCGTAATCAGCAGATCGTGGGTTCGAATCCCACCGGCGGCTTGATTTGAGGAACGGTAGGCGGTGCCCGAAATTTTGTTTTCAGTAGAATTGATTGAAACTGCGCTTAACTGATGTAATCTGTCTTTCACCTCCACCTGAAATCAAGGTTGTTCGGTTTTGACCGAACGATTTCGATTGGGTTTATGAACCATGCTTAAAACATATTACGCCGTGACACAGCATGTATCAGAGAAATGCGGGGTTCGAATGTTCCGCAAGAGCAAGCCGAACCCCGAGAACCGCCCGAAGGCATGACTAAGTTGCGCCTTATGCTTACTTAAGGCTTTGGTTGTGCCCCCGGGGAAACATAGAACATAAACGATGCTCCGCGTGAAAAACGAATTGAAGCTAAACTGTTGTGCCCCCGGGGAAACATAGAACATAAACCAATATGGTGGAATAGGGGATAATGACGGAGTTGAGAATGGAGTAATAAGCGATCGGGGGCACAGGGAGTTCCGTCAGCACCGCCAACCCCCCCACCAACACCTGTGGACTACGAACCAGTCCCAGCAATAGCGTCAACTGGCATACTGCTCTTGATTGTGCTACTGGCACTGACTGGACTCGTGGTTATGAGAAGAAAGGAGTAATCCTTTTTTCTTCTATTTTTATACCACTAATCTGATCTTAAGCCACCCGAGTTCCACCCAATCAAACTCCCAACGTCCGCAGTCATAACTCATCCAAATCTCAATCAAGCCCACCCCGACCACATGCCCGTGCAACACTGGCACCCACCGAACCGCACCCGCTCCTTTCTGCCGGATCACGTAACAGACGCTTCCACTGCCATGGCGCGCTTTACCACCCGGTCAAGTCGTGGCAAAAATCCACTTCCCACATTGAGAATCTCCAGCCAGATGGGTTCGTTATCTTCTGAAAAACCAACGATCACATCATCCATCTCAGTTTCGTAAGCGAGTTTCTTATCCGACAGTACAACCATTGCAATATCCACGTCCTTGTCGTATCTGATTTCACCTTTCATACCTGATCCTCCTGACCACCATTGCGGTGACCACAGTAACTACACCTTCACGCTCTTCATAGATGACCCTTATCGCATGCATCCGATCCAGTGACCGGTATGCCCCCTTCCTGCCGAACTTCTCCTGTGATAAACTCGGGTTGCTCTATTGCACCCCTGACATGGTTGGTTGTAAGCGGAAATCCGTGCTCGTTGATAAGAGAGATTTTGAACCGTGCATGCCTTGTAAACCGGATTCTCACGACTGACCAACCTTATTTTTTTATGGTGCATTTGCATGTACCGACTCATAAGCCGTTCGGTCGAATGCGGCGCCAGCAGTATCGGCGCTGCTTACGCAGACATGCAGCCGTGGAGCGGCACATCACAGAAAGGCGACCTCAACCACGACGGCACCCTCATATATATCCTTCGGGGTTGTTCAAATCCCCGCAGAAAAACTTAACCACGCCGAGACCGAACTAGAGCGCACGATGGAATTTGATGAATGGGAGCCTCTGTACCTCCGGATACTTGCGGACTTTAACTTCGACCGCCGTGCTGATGAAGAGAGCGCGCATATCCTCTCGGAGATACTGCGCAAACACGATAACAACGGCGAACATGAAAAAAACGGCACGCTGCACGACCTCCAGGAGCTTGTATCCGAAAAACGCGTTGCGGTGTGCGGAAATGCGCCATCGCTTGCAGCAGAGGTCGAGGCGATCGAAGCATACGAGTCGGTCGGGTTGGAATGTGTCACGATCGCGGCAGACGGCGCAACGACTGTTCTGATGGCGTGCGGGCTGATTCCGGATGTCATCGTGACCGATCTGGACGGGACGATCGACGACATCATCTCTGCAAGCAATCTCGGCTCGTTTGTGGTCGTACATGCGCATGGGGACAATATCCCGGCGGTACGTTCGGTTGTGCCGCAGCTCAATATGGCGAGGGTGCTCGGCACAACCCAGTCGAAGCCGTTCGGAGACATCCACAACTTCGGCGGCTTCACAGACGGGGATCGGTGCGTATTCCTGGCGAGAGCGTGCCATGCGGCAGAAGTTGCGCTCTTCGGATTCGATTACGACGACCCTGATGTGAGCCGGGTCAAAAAGAAGAAACTGGTATGGGCAAAGCGATTGATCGAGGAGTATTCATGATCGTCCAGGGTCACGCGGTCTCAAAAGGAGTTGCTACGGGTAGAATATTAATCTCTGAGACTCCGATATCGTTTCTTGGCGGAATCGATCCAAAGACCGGAGAGATCATGGAAAAAAACCATCCAAAGAACGGTGTCTCAATTTCAGACCGTGTTTTTCTCTTTCCCAATGGAAAAGGCTCAACTGTCGGGTCTTATGTGATCTACAGCCTCAAGAAGAACAATTCCGCGCCTTCTGCCATGATCAACCTCGCATCCGAGACGATCGTCGCTGTCGGCGCGATCATCTCAGACATTCCGCTTGTGGATCGGCTGGAACGAGACCCGTTCACACTCTTTCGTGACGGCGATTATGTGGAGGTGGATGGGACTCGTGGGCGCGTGGTCTGCAATGAGGATGACTGCGGTGTAACCGATCACAGGAGCTTGTGAAGACGCTATGCACGAAGATACTGCGTATCCACTCTACAATCGTCCGTGGTTCAGCGTCTGGCTGGATGCGGGCGGCAATATTACTATGAAAGGGATTCTCGCGCCCGCAATAAAACCGTTCACGTCAGACCTCCTCGATCTCTTCGAGAACGAAAAGCCCATCGGCACAATCGATGCGAACGGCATGATCGTTGCGGATGGTGAGCAACTGATCTTCTCGACGTGGATGCCGCCGATACCGAGTGCGGCGTTCGATCGCCTCACGAGAAGCCAGTTCAATGCGAGATTGGGCAAAAATACCCCTGATCAGGTGACGATCTCCGTAACCGAGGAATGCCCGAACCGGTGCATCCACTGTGCGCTTCCTGACACTGATAATCGGGAATCCCTCTCGCCTGATGCGGTGAAGGATGTGATCGATCAGGTTATCGGGATGGGTACGACTATGATCATATTCGACGGCGGCGAGCCCATGGTCTACCCAAAGCTCGCTGAGGTGGTCCGCCATGTGGACCCGGATAAGGCGATTGCGACCGTCTTTACCTCGGGAACCGGGCTTACACGGGAGATCGCTGAATCGCTCCGGGGTGCGGGGCTCTTTGCGGTCAACGTGAGCCTTGACAGCCCAAATCCCGCGGAGCACGATTATATACGGGGCAGAAGCGGGGTATTTGATGATGCGCTCGCTGCGATCAAAAACTCCCTTGCGGCAGGTTTGCTTGTTGATATCTACGTCGTTCTTTCTCCGATGAACATCGGCGACCTGAAGGGATTCTACTCGCTTGCCGTGGAAACCGGCGTTCATGAGCTCTCGTTTTACGAGATCGTCCCGACAGGCAGGTGGATCAATCACGAGAGCGACGTTCTGAGCGAAGAGGATCGTGAAACGCTCGATTCGTTCGTGAAATGGGCAGCGGACGACGGGCGAGTGCGGGTCTTCTCAATACCGCACGCGATGAAGACTACCGGGTGCTTTGCAGGACGGAGATGGCTCCATATCACGCCACAGGGCGATGTGCTGCCGTGCGCGTGTATCCCGAAGTCTTACGGAAATATCTTTGAGGAAAAGGTGAGAGATATCTGGAAACGGATCAGAAAGGATCCCGCGTACAATGTGAGAACTGCGAGATCGTGCCTGATGCGGAACCCGGAATTCAGGAGGGATTTACGATTATGACTACAAAAAATATAATTCCGCTATCGACCGTTGACTGGTATGGGCGAGCCGCAACCGTCGTCTTCTTGATGGGCTGCCCGTTCCGCTGCACATACTGCCAGAACCACGCGCTCCTTGAGATGGGAAAACTCACTTCCGAGCCAGCCGATGTTGAGGCGATCAAGTCAGAGATTGCAAAAAACTCGTTACTCATAAGCGCGGTCGTCTTCACCGGCGGCGAGGCATTTCAGCAGTTCGATGCGCTCCGCAGTCTCGCAGAGTTCGCGTGCAGTCAGGGGCTTATGGTCGGAGTGGAGACGAACGGATATTACACCGACCGGATTCGGCAGGCGATCGAGGAGCGTCTCGTTGACCTAATATGTATGGATGTGAAGGCACCGCTTGAGCCGAACGGAGCTCCATATCTCAAGATCTGCGGAATCGACGCTGCCCACCGTGTTTCGGAATCGTTGAAGCTGTACAAACTGTGCAGAGAAAACAAAATCGATTTTGAGGTGAGAACAACGGTATTTCCAGATATCACAGACTCACCGCAGGAGATACGCTCAATCGCATCGTCCATCAGGGAGCTGGCAGGAGATGTCAGGTACATCATCCAGCAGGGCATCCCTGAGCACGCATGGAAGAAGGCGGAGGTATCCGGCACGTCAGGTACGCCATACACCCGGGATGAGCTGTTAACGCTTGCAAGAAACGCAACCGTTATTTTATCGGACGTCAGAATCAGAACAAAGGAATTCGGTGAGGAATGTGTGAGTGCCAGTCATTGAAACTATCATCAACCTTACTATATATTTCATTTTATATCTGTACCATATTCGCGGAGCGACACTCATCGCCGTCTTTCTGCTGCTACTCATTTTTTATATTTTATATGGGATATACACAAAAAATCATACAACAATCCCGTGCATGATCGCAACAATTCCCGAAAGGCTCCTTGTACGTGATCGGAAAAATGCAGTGTACGCAAGGATTACGCAGTACAGGGAACTCTCAGTACGACCCCGTTTATGAAAAACGCTTCTGCCGCTGGCAATCGCGGTAGCGATCTCGTACGTGCTGCTCAATCAGATGATCTTTGCGGCAGTGGTCACGTCCGGGAGCATGGAACCGGTACTCGAGAAATACGACATCGTCATTGCGCAGAAATTATACCTGACACCGGAAACCGGAGATATCATCGTCTTCGAGGTCGAGACCGTCCGGCTTCCGGTGATTCACAGGATCATCTCGGTATCGCGCAGCGGAATCAAAACGAAAGGCGATGCAAGGGTGTTTGAGGACGGCTGGACACTCAACAGGGACCAGATTCACGGAGAGATCATAACGTACGGCGGGGACCCGGTCGTGATCAAGAATATTGGCAGGTACATCCTGTTTGACCCTGCTGAAAAAGTCACCATAACAAGCAAATACGGCTCCGAGTTCTACCGCACCACCCAGCTTGTCAAGTACATAAAAAAGATGGGTCTTATAATAGCAATAGTGTGTATAGGTTTGTATATCTACTTCATGGCAACGGAACGGTGTTGATGTCAGTAGACCGGTTCCAGTAATACTCGAAGAGCGCGTTTCCCCACTCGATTGCAGCGGCATCTTCACTGA
>JAGGRW010000039.1 GCA_021159385.1 Methanosarcinales archaeon | reverse complement strand
TGACGGTCACGACTGTAAGAAGTGTAGATGAAAAGAGCTGAACAACAAGAGGGATGAACATGATAGAGAATAATGTGGACACTGCCTTTTTCCATTCATGGTTTCGAAATTACGTAAAAGGTTTTTACTCGGAAGATCCAAAAATCCAGGAGAATATCAGACTTAAAGAAGAACATACGTTACGTGTTTGTAAGGAGATTCTTCGGCTAGGAAAAGCGCTCCATCTCAATAAAAATGCACTTGGTCTGGCTGATACCATCGCATTATTTCACGACATAGGTCGCTTTGAACAATTCAAGACTTATGGCACTTTTAATGACCGGGTATCGGAAAACCACGCAACCCTTGGGCTGAAGGTTTTAGAAGAGACAAACGTATTAAGCCGGCTCACAGAAACACAACGTTCCATCGCTTACAAAGCCATAGGATATCACAATGTGCGTAAACTTCCCGACTCCGATAGCGAAACCCCTGATTGTTTACTGTATTCAAAATTAGTACGGGATGCGGACAAATTGGATATATGGCTGGTTGTGACAACTTATTATGGGGAACGCCATAAGCATCGCAACCCTGCATTGGAGCTCGAACTTCCTGATACACCTGAATATTCACTTTGCTTCGTTGAAGATGTCCTTAACAACCAAGTTTCAAATTCTCATGAGTTGAAAACATTTAATGATATGAAACTCCTGCAACTTGGTTGGATATTTGACATCAATTTTACTCATACATTCATTGAGATTCAACAAAGGCGGATTATTGAGACGATCATTGCTGACCTGCCTGATACTGAAGATATACGAAAAATTCAAAACCATTTAAAAGAATATTTGGATGAAAGAATATCTGAAAATTCTTCACAAAGGGGAGCAAAATATCATAAAAGATGTTAAATGGGGACTGCGTGGTTAGCAGCCCCCAAACTTGATGCGCCAGATAGCAGACGTGGCAACCCATCTGCCATACACTCACCGATCGAAGTTGAAGTTCTCCTTCACGATCTTGAGCGCACAGAAGTCTCCGCACATCGTGCACGCCTCAGTGTCCTCAGGAAGCCTGCTGTTTCTGATCTCTCGTGCACGTTCCTCATCGATTGCAACCTCGTACTGCTTGTCCCAGTCCAGATCGCGCCGTGCTCTCGCCATATCTAGATCCCAGTTCTTTGCACGGTCGCCGTACTTGATCATGTCGCCGACGTGAGCAGCGATCCGTGAAGCCATCACGCCTTCGTAAACATCCTCAACGTTAGGGAGTGCCAGGTGCTCTGCTGGCGTCACATAGCAGAGGAAATCGGCTCCACAGGAACTGGAGATTGCGCCGCCTATTGCGGTTACGATGTGGTCGTAGCCGGGCGCAATATCGGTAACGAGCGGTCCTAACATGTAGAACGGCTTCTCACCGGTCAGCCTCTTCATCAGGGTCACGTTCGTATCGATCTCGTTTATCGGGACGTGACCCGGACCCTCAACGATCACCTGGACGCCTGCCTCATGCGCCCGGTCGCCCAGTTCAGCATGCATGATCAGTTCCTGGATCCCTGCCCGGTCGGTCGCATCGTGCACAGCACCCGCCCTCATGCCGTTCCCCATCGAGAGCGTGACCTCGTGCTCGTTCATGATCTCAAGAAGATAATCGAATTCGCTGTAGAGCGGGTTCTCCTTCTCGTTGTGAAGCATCCACGCGGTCATGAATGCGCCGCCTCTTGAGCAGAGCCCGCCGTATCGCCCCTGGTTCTTGAGACGCTCGACTGTTAAGAGGTTAATCCCCGTGTGGATCGCCATAAAGTTCGTTCCGAGCTTTGCCTGCTCCTCGGTTATCCGGAACAGGTCGTCAGGGTTCATGTCCACGACTGCGCCGTTCTTATCGATCGCCTCGATGAACGCCTGATACAGCGGAACGCTCCCCACAGAGAGCGGTGTTGCCGCAATCACCCGTTTTCTGACCTCGACGAGATCACCGCCTGTTGAGAGTTCCATCAGGCTGTCTGCGCCCGCCTTCTCTGCCATCTTCGCCTTTTCTACCTCGAGATCGATGTCCACAATGTCAGATGACGTGCCCACCGACGCGTTCACCTTGGTACGCATCCCTTTGCCGACGCCGCACGCCCGGGTCTCTCGATACGGGCTTACCGGAATCACGATTCTTCCGCTTGCAACTCCTTTACGTACGAATTCCGGGTCAACGCCCTCTACCTGCGCGACCACTTTCATCTCTTCTGTTACTGTTCCGTTCTGTGCATCTCTTACAAGACTCATAGTCCTTGATGACGGTGGACTAATATTTAACTCTTCTTAAAAAATAAAATGGAACTCGACTCAAGTGGATTTGAGTTCTGCAGGAACCGCGTTCTCGTTTCACCCCCTCTTTTCACGAGAAAGCCGTGTGCCCACCGCTCGTCCACCTCTTGCCCACCCCTCGCTCACTCTCCGCCAACCCCCTCCCGCCACTCTGGCAAAACCCTTATAACTCCTTTGCAACAGTCAGAGAAGCATGAAGATACTACTCATAGGCGGCGGCGGCAGAGAGCACGTGATCGCAGAGGCGATCGCACGCAGCACACACGAACCCGATCTCTACGCGGTCATGAGCAGGAAGAACCCGGGAATCGCGAGACTGTGCAGGGAATTTTTGGTCGCAAAAGAGGATGTGGAGTCGGTTCTCCCGTACGCACGATTGCGAGGAATCGATCTCGCCATAATCGGTCCGGAAGCGCCGCTTGCGCTCGGGCTTGCTGATGCGCTCGAAGACGCGGGAATCCCATGCCTCGGACCGAGGCGTGCTCCTGCCAGAATCGAACTGGACAAGGCGTGGGCTCGCGAATTTATGCGAAGACGCGGTATTGACGGGTGCCCGGCTTTCGAGGTCTTTGAGGCGGGTGACATCGAGGGTGCGCATGCGTTTATCGAGAAACTCGGCGATGTTGCTGTGAAACCAACAGGCTTAACCGGCGGAAAGGGCGTTAAGGTGATGGGGGATCATTTCGATATCGTTGGCGCAAAAGAGTATGCGTCCGAGCTTCTTAACACCGGATCAGTTGTAATTGAGGAGAATCTCAAAGGAGAGGAGTTTACGGTGCAGGCATTTAGCGACGGCGAGACGCTCGCGTTTGTGCCAGCGGTGCAGGATCACAAACGCGCTTATGATGGCGATAAGGGTCCGAATACCGGCGGAATGGGATCCTACTCTGATGCTGGCGACCTCCTGCCATTTATGCGCGAGCAGGACTACGAGGATGCAAAACAGATCATGTACGAGACGATACGTGGCATCAAAGAGGACGTCTGCGACTACAAAGGCATTCTCTACGGTCAGTTCATGCTAACAGCAGATGGAATCCGCGTAATCGAGTTCAATGCGCGATTCGGCGATCCCGAGGTTATGAACACAATTCCGCTGCTCAGAACCGATTTCGTTGACATCCTCTCCGCTGTTGCGAACGGAACGCTCTCTGATCTGGATGTCCGATTCGAGCGACTTGCGACCGTCTGCAAGTATCTGGTTCCGGCTGGCTACCCGGAAAATCCTGCAAAGGACTCGCTTGTCGAGGTTGGGGACATCGGGGACGCGACACTCTTTTATTCGAGTGTTTACGAAAATGATGGACGCATCTACACAACAGGATCACGCGCGGTTGCCATTGTGGGAATCGCGGAGACGATTGAAGAAGCAGAGAAGAAGGCATCTCGTGGGATTTCCGGAGTCAGGGGCGATTTACGTGCGAGATCCGACATCGGGACTAATGCTCTCATAAACCAGCGGATAGAACATGCGGCGAGACTGCGCGGTTCATGATTGAGCTCCTTGCATTCGGTTTTGTCATCGGACTCACTGGAGCGGTCGTGCCCGGACCCATGCTCTTCGCAACGGTTGCCGCATCGCTCCGAAAGGGCTGGATTGCGGGTCCGCAGATCGTTTTCGGTCACGCGCTGGTCGAAATTGTGATCTGCACAATAATTGTGCTCGGGTTCTCAATCGCAAATGATATAACCTTTCAAATCGTATCACTCGTGGGGGGTGGGGCTTTAATCATGTTTGGAGTTGCAACGATCAACTCATCGAGAAATGCCGCGTTCGATGCGGCTGGAGGTGATGCAAGCAGTCCGGTCATCGCGGGCATACTGACATCAGTCTCAAACCCGTACTTCCTGATCTGGTGGCTGACCATAGGAAACACTCTGGTCATGGATGGGCTCAAGATCGGGATTTCCGCTGCCGTTCTCTTCGTCGTCGGGCACTGGATCGCAGATATCACGTGGTACACCGTAGTCTCGATATCATCGAGCAGGGGCAGGAACATCATGTCGGATCGCACCTATAGAAGGATGCTTTTGTCATGCGGGGTGTTTCTCGTCTGCTTTGGCGCGTATTATGTTGGGGGGCTATTTGTGTGAGGTGAGAAGCGGATGGTAGCGGATGGTAGCGGATGGTAAAAGATCACCGAAAAAAAACCCATGCGGGACCGGGCTCATTTTCCGGAAGAGATCGCAGATCAGTACGAACGGTGAAAGGTTTCATCTCGAAGACTCGTTGCTTCACCCCCCATCTTCATGTTACCGCCCCCGAATAAATGAAGGAATGCTGTCGCATCTTAACCCATCTCTCTTCAAAAACGCCAATCAAATTGCCGCACTGGCATTTAACCCGATCTCCATCTCTAACGCTGTAATCCATGATTATCCGGTCATTCCAGCAGTGCCACACCCTGCCTTTCCCGATCTTCTGGTATTTAAAAATCTTTCTTTTACATTTAGCACATTTTATTATTATCATCTGTGATCGTCCAGCCTCATGCTTTTATAGATTCTCTTAGCCAGATTCCAGTAACGATCGGTACTGACTTTGCCTTCTGAATACGCTTCATGCCAGCCGGCGGGAACCGGCATATCCCTGTACAAGGATTTACGCCTTGCTTCAAGCAGCATCCGTGGAGCTTTCATAAAATCAGCCCCGCAGATAACGTTGTTTCCTGTTTCGGATGACAGCCACTTCAGCCATTTGACACCTGTGTGACCTCTCATCAAATGATGATCGAGAATCAACGTATCGACTTTCCGAGACAGTCGTTTAGCATTGCGCCACGCCATTTTAGCCTGCTCTTTCGAGAGTTTATTGGGCATATAAAGCGGAGGTCCGTCCGCCAGTACGATATCGGGTTCCCAGTCCAGTATTTGAGAGATGGCTTCGTCGTCAAGGAGTTGGGTATCAGAGGTGTGCACAAAGACGCGATCTTCCTCGATCCTTGTCATCATCACAGTCTGCGGATTGTTACGTTTACCCCCATGAGACACCGGTCCGGAAAAGGTCATTGCCCCGTGCTTCATCCCTTCTGCCGCAATCAAACCGTTCTTCAGGATGGCGGAAAGAGCCTCTGCTCGTTTTTCTTCGATCGGATGAAGATGATGCGGGTTCTTAGCCCACATTCTGACATCGGGGTTTAATCCGGTTATTTTCTTGATGCTGAACTGATAAGGATTCGCATCTGCTAACGGAATGTGATCTCCATGAAAATGACTGATTACGATGTCGGTTGCTTCTGAAAATCGTTGTATGATCTTCTTCTGTATCCTCTCATCCACTGCTACCTGAAAGGGGTGGGGAAGCAGCCCGTATCTGTTGTAACCCAGCGCTATACCCGGATCAATCAATATCCTCTGCTTTTCGGTCCTCACAAAACAAGAGAGCCCTCTTACGCCCAACGATTCGGTTCCTATGATCTCTATGTTCATGTTATCACTTTTATGAAAATGTAGATCCGGGCTCTCTAAATCAGCCCACTCTCCTTCATGCTTGTGTGGCTATCTTTCGATACGATGATGTGATCGTGGATTTTGATCCCCAGAATCTCTCCTGCCTCGATCAACCGATTTGTTACCGCGATATCCGCGTGGCTTGGCTCGGTATTGCCTGACGGGTGATTATGAACGAGAATGATCGATGCAGCCCGCTCAGCGATAGCGTCCGAAAAGATCTCTCGCGGATGCACCTGATTAGCGTTCAGAAGCCCAACCGTGACCACTCTGTTTCCGATAACCTCGTTTGCACCGTTTAATGATATGCAAACAAAGTATTCCTGATTTTTATCACGGATATCCATCACAAAAGGCAGGACATCGGATGGAAAGGTGATCTTGACATCCTCCTTCCCGGAGTACCGTCTGGCAAGCTCAAAACCGGCAAGAATCTGAGATGCTTTTGTTTTCCCGATGCCCTCGATTTCAGTCAGTTCTTCAATTCCAACCCGGTCCAGATTGTCCTTAAACCGCCTATCGACCTCTGACGCAACCTGGAGAACATCCCGCCCTCTAACACCCCTCCCGATCAGGACTGCGAGTAGCTCAACATTGGAGAGCGTTGAGACGTCTCTTCGTATCAATTTCTCCCGCGGTTTGTCTATGTCCGGGATGTCAGTGATTTTTCTCATTGTATCGCTCAATCGGAATCTGGCATGGTTTTTGGTCTTTTTTTACCCTCCTGCATCATGCCCATGCACAGAACTACATCACATCCGCTTCCCGAATTGGTCAGTGACTCAGTCCCATCTCCGGACAGTTCCCAAAGCGCCCTCTGGCAGACATCCAGTCGCTTGGTTATGATTTCGAGGCAGGTTCGGAGCAGTAGGGGCATGGCAGGATATTGTTTCTACTTGGGTAAAAAGATGTTTCGGTTTTTTGGGAGTCAATGGAAAAAAAGAAGAGGGAGCAGTCTGGCAAACTCACAGCCTTATGTCCCCTGTTACCGCCTGCAAGGATCAAGAGCGCATTCTCCTCACTGCGAGAACCAGCGCGAGGATTATGACGATTGCATAGAGCGATTCAAACCCGGGAGTGGATTCACCCGATCCGGGCGATTCCGAAGATCCGGAACGCACCACCAGAAACGCATTGCTCGGCGCTATATGGTCCCCACTATCCTCGATTCTGATCGTGTTGTCGCGGTCTGCCAGATGCTTCGTAACATCGCGTCTATCGATAGCGAGATCGGGGTACGGTTCGCCGGTGTATGCGCTGTCATATCTCTTAGAATTGAACGTCAGCGCGTTCTTGCCCTTATCCCCGGAAGCAACAACGGTTGTCAGGATCGCGCTCCCAACGTCAGCCGGATCGAGGTCGCCAACGAAGACCAATTCCACGGTCGCTTCTTCCGGCGTGATACCGTTTTCTTCGCTGGCGGAGATGATGTCGCACCCTTCCGCGACCCAGTACTCGATCTCATCTCCACCGGGATCGTTGTAAACGACCAGAAGTCCGATTCCACGCACGCAGAACTTCTTGAACTCGGTAGCAGTGTTTTCAACAACCGCTGTGTACGTCCCGCCCGACCCTACCTGATCGGTCACGTCATAGCAGTATGTTCCGCTCGGATAGTCGTACGGCGGCGTCCCTTTGCGGTCTGTGAACGTCTGGTCCGGATCGACCTCCTCGCCTGCGAATGTGACCAGCATATCAGGATACGTGCCCTCGGCTTCGATGTAGCTCCATGTCCAGTACGTGTACAGCCGTGCGAACTCGACTGTTGCTGCTTCTGGCAGTTCGACCGAAAGATTGACCGTGTATGTTGCGTTCGGGTGCAGTCTACCGGAGTACTTGCTGTCCCCGATCGTGTAGATGAGGTCTCCTGTGATCGTGTCGTGTCTGCTCAGAATCAGGTTGGGCCCGTCAGAGGAATATTCCGCAGATGCGACCGGTACGAGCGAGAGTATTAGTATTGCTATTATTATATATCTCATGTTATCGTCCACCAACATGTAGTGTTACCGATTGTGTAGTGGGGACGTAAACATCATATCATATAAATGTTTCTTCACAATTCCTGGCTGTCAACGACGATGTCGGCGTTATTTTGAAGCTGTTAGTGATTTCGAGTTTTGTGACCCATTTTCCACATTCAGCAGATCTTGTGTTGCGCAATCAGATTGCGAACTTTGGGGGCCAATTCAAGAGGGACTTTCAATAACCGCCCCCTTCTTAATCGGCGGTTGAATTCCCTGTTTGGCTCATGTTAGGTTCCGGGTCAAGCAGTGCCGATATAGCAAAGTCGCATGATAGTGTTTTATGTACCCCGGGTAGTTACATCATTCCAAACGTAACCCAAGTCATCCATCTCTTTTTGGGTGGATTAAATATATTTGATATTATATATTGTATTCGGAAGTGGGACTATTCGGAAGTACCCGGATAATCGAAAGATTGTTATACTGGTTGATTCAAACACTGCTTGATTTGAAACCATCGGATGTGATTCACAATGAAGGAGATCAGTACGGCATCAGGGCTCGGAGGTATCCTGAACGGGTTTAGGGACCTCACAAAGGAGTCTAATAAGATAACTTTTATAGGAACCCCTGGATTCTGCACGCCGTTTGCGGAGTTGATAGCATATCCTATTAGAGATTCCGGAAAAGAAATGGCATTTGTCGCAAATCTCGGTGCCGATGGCGCAAAGAAGATCGTGTACACAAGTCACGGCATGCAACTATCCGAAAAGACAGATCCGACCGCGGACACGGTGGTGATACTTGGCGGTCTTGCGATGCCGAAGATAAGCGTCGATGTGGACGCACTGAAGTCGATGGTTGGCCGCATTCTTACGGACGGCGGACTCTTGATCGGCGTCTGTTTCATGAGCATCTTTGAGCAGGCTGGATGGTACGATGCGATCGACTTCGACTACGTGATCGATACGCACACCGATGTGAGAATTCTTGAAAAGTGACTTATTGACTTATTGACTTGATGTGAGATTATTATGAACGAATTTATTGTCAGCGGGGTGTTTCGGGCTGGATCAAGCCGGGAGCAGTTCAAAAAGGTAGTCAGCAGCCAGAACAAGAAGAACGCAATCGAGAAGGTCTACTCCCTCCTCGGAAGTGAGCACGGACTGAAACGGAACCTGATCGAGATAGCCGACATCAGGGAACTTGGCGAATCCGGGGCGGAGTGATGGATGATGGACAGGCAATTGACAGATCAGGAATTGCAGGGATTGATGGCACGGCATGATGAGTATCAGGCGCAGGCAGAGGCACTCGCAGGGCAGATGGAGGCGATCCAGATATCCATCCTCGAATGCGAGCGCGCTGTTTCAACGATCGATGCGCTTGAAAGCGAGGACGAAGATAGCGCAACGTCGCTCGTTCCCATCGGCGCAGGCTCGTTTGTACACGCAAGGCTTGTTAAGTCCGATCGCGCAATCGTCAGTCTCGGCGCAAGCGTGTCTGCGGAGATGTCTGCGGACGCCGCACGAGGGTGCCTCAGCGACCGGAAGGAGAAGCTCATAAACATCCTTGGGCAGATGGACAAGTCGCTGAAAGAACTGGCTGGCAGGGTGCGGGCGATTCAGGCAGAGGCGAACAAACAGATGCAGTTGAGACAGCCCGATCAGGCGTATATGTGATCTATGTAATCTTTGATGTTTTCGAAACTACGAGAGAAACTCGGCTCGTTCAGAGAGACGATCGAGAATACGATCAGTGATAAGGTCAAAGCCGCTGATTCCAAAGCGGCGCAGGCGCCGGAGGAATCTGGCGATGTGAGTGGTGCGGGCGATGCGAGCGCGGGTGTGAAGGGAGGCAAGAAGCAAAAGAAGATCGGAGTCATCGAGAAAGCAAAGACACTCATCCTTGAGCGGGAGATCGTCCTCAGCGAGAATGACCTCGAGGAGCCGCTCTGGGAGCTTGAGATGGCTCTTCTGGAGAGCGATGTCGCACTACCCGTCGCCGAAGGCATAATCGACGCCGTAAAGCAGGAACTCATAGGCGTTCACAGAAAGATCAGGGCGGACACCGCAGACATCGTTGAGACCGCGCTGCGAAATGCGCTACTTTCGGTGATGACAAAGGAGATGTTTGATTTCGACGAGTTCATAGCGAAGACACCAAAACCTGTCAACATCACATTCATCGGAGTGAACGGCACCGGGAAGACGACGACGATCGCAAAAGTCGCAGCACGGCTGAAGGAGAACGGGTATTCCGTCGTTATCGCATCAGGGGACACGTATCGGGCAGGAGCAACCGAGCAGATCGAGAGACACGCAGAGAAACTCGGTGTGAAGCTGATCAAACACCAGCACGGCGGCGATCCGGCTGCTGTCGTCTACGATGCAGTGCAGCACGCAACAGCGCAGCACCGTGATGTGGTTCTTGCGGACACGGCAGGGCGGCTTCACACGAACATCAACCTGATGGATCAACTGAAGAAGATCTGCCGGGTCGCGCCGCCTGACCTTGTGATCTTTGTTGACGAGGCTGTTGCCGGAAACGATGCGGTCGAGAGGGCGCGTGAATTCAACGAGACCGTCGCAATCGGGGGAAACATCCTGACCAAGGTGGATATGGACTCGAAAGGCGGCGCAGCGATCTCGATTGCGCATGTCACAGGAAAGCCGATACTGTTTCTGGGAATCGGGCAGAAGTACGAGGACCTGGTGAAGTTCGACGCTGAGTGGTACGTGGATCAGTTGTTCTGATTGTTCTGATGAAGCTTGCGGCAACTGTCAGGGATATCGACGAGTTCGAGCGGAAACTGGACCGGATGATGTGAGCTTTTTTGAGGTTCGTAACGGCTGGCAGGTCATGCGCGGCGCTATCGTGACTTCAGAACCTCAAACTCTACACTCGCACCCCCGCTCTCGCAAGATCCGAACCTGTTCCTCGTACGTGGCAACGAATTCGGTCTGTTCGGACTCTCCAGTCGCAAGTTCGGAATCCAGAGGCGTATGATGTTTGTATCCCCTTCTCGTCATCTCGCAAACGAGTTTTTCGTGCCTCATGTACAGAGCTTTCAGCTTTCCTTTCCAGCGCAGGATTTCGGGATGGTTTGAATACGCTTTCTTGTTGTTGGTTATTATCGACCACACCGCGTGAACTTCCCTGTGCTCGCCTAACAGGTGGTTGCGGCAGAGTTTGTCAGGAGGGATGTCCCAGATTCTCATGCAATAGACCTCTTTTGATTTGATACCGACTCTCACTTGATCTTACTGTACCAGTACCTCTTCCCATCAAGAAATTCGAGGATTCCTCGTTTCCTGATCTTCCTCTGATTCTTCAGGTGGGCGTCTCCGTGACCCGGCTTTAGAAAGTCCGGTTTTTCGCACGTCTCAAACTCATCGCATTCCCAGCAGCCAACGATCCCTTTCTTCTGAGCGCATTTCCTAATCTTGCAGAAAGGCGGACCGCCCCCGCCCCTGCAGGCGTTCTTGCACCGGAATTTCACCATTATCCCCAATACCTCATAGCACTCCCCGTAGTCTTTGAGCGCCTTAAAGAACGAGATATCAGACAAAAATTCTGCATGCCTATCGAACTTTGCCTGTCTCAGTTCCTTCCGAAGATCCCTTGCCAGATCAGCGATCCTTCCTTTGTGGGAGAAGCAATCCCCGCAGTAGAGACCACAGTACGCAATCAGGTCTTCATCTTTGGTATTATCGATCATAATCAGTTTTCAATCCCTCCTCAAAAATTTGGTCTTCAATCCACAGTTTCTTGATTTTTCAAATTGTTTTCTGTCGCATATCGAGTATCGGTGTTGTCATATCATCTGTAAACCGTAGCCTGTATTGAACTCGCTCTATGACATGAGTCAATGACACAGTTTCCACAACCTTCTGCATCTTAAACGAATCGATGAACTCAATTCACGAAAAGATACCGGAGAGTGCTATTACGAACGAGCAACAACTGACCAGATGTAACATCATGTTGCCCGCGTCATCCATAAAGATGTTGGGATTACCATCACGTAACCTCCCGCACGAGAAGCGTTCGCAGCAAAAAGATCGCGGGAATGATCTCAAGCCGCCCGATCCACATGTTAAATATCAGCACGATCTTACCTGCGGCAGGGAGACTTGCCGTAGTGATGCCGGTTGAGAGCCCGACATTACTCTGTGCAGACGCCACCTCAAGGATCACATCGTCGAGATTGAAACCTGCCGGCACCACATGCAGGAGCACAACCACACCCAAAAGGAGGAAGATGATCCATAGGTTCAGGAGCAGCGATACCTCCACGAGTTCTTCGTTCTTATGAGCCTCCGCGAGAGTTCTCTTTCCGATGCGAAACGGGATAACTGCCTCCTTCGGAAGTGCGATTTTTTTGAGCCACCATCCGACCCCTTTGACCACCATGATCGCTCTCATCGTCTTTATGCCGCCGGAGGTCGAGCCGGCTGTGCCCCCGACAATCATAGCGATGATCAGGATGATATGCGCGGTCGGGGTCCACCGATGTATATCAGCAGTCCGGAACCCCGTGCAGGTGATCGCCGACACGAACTGAAAGATCGAGTCGGTGAGGGTGATCATAGGATCGCCGCCCCTGCTCAGTGCGTTCTCGAGAAGAAGCGCAATTACGCCGATCAGAACCATTGCAAGGATCGCCCTGCACTGTATGTCCCTGAGATACGAGGACATGCTTCGCGTGATCACTCTGTAGTGAACCAGAAACGGTATCGCACCGGCCAGCATGATCGGGATGAGCGCGATCTCGATTGCCACGTTGTGGTACTCACCGATGCTCCCATCAGTGACCGTGAAGCCACCGGTGCCAATCCCGGTCATCGCACAGTTTATACTGTCCCAGAGCGGCATCCCTGCCAGCCACAGAAGCCCGACACCAGCTGCGGTCAGTGCAAGATAGACCCGCCAGATCGTACGGATGGTATCCCCGATCCGGGGGGTAATCTTTGTATCCCTGCCTTCAGCATGGTAAAGCGTATACATGCATGTCCCAGGTCTTGCAATGATCGATATCACGAGCACGATCACGCCAACGCCGCCAAGCCACTGCATAAAACTCCTCAAAAACTGCAGGGTGTGCGAAAGTTCTGATGGATGCGCGATCATGGTTAAGCCCGTACCGGTCCAACCAGACATGCTCTCGAAGTACGCATCGAGAAATGGTATGTGGGAGCCGAGCACAAAAGGAATCGCACAGAAGAGCGGTGCGACGAGCCAGCATAGTGCTGCGATTGTCATGGCATGTCTCGTCTCGAGCACATCATCTGTTTTGAAGAGATACATGAGGCATAACCCGAGAAGAAGGGACGCCGATGCCGGGATCAGCAAGCCCGGTATCATGGAGTACTCCCGGAAGATGAGCGGAACTACGATCACGGATAACAGAACACCTCCGAGAACGATCAGGAGGTCGCCGATGTTGCGGCACAGGATTGTGATGTCTCTGGATGGCATATACCTAATCTACATCGTATCCTTATTGCTATGTCTATATCTGATAACTCGCACCTTTTCCAGTGTAATCAAACCTTCCCCTACGACCTCATCGAGAAACGGCAGCAGTTTGTTGAGATTTTCTTCCGTATCGACCAGTTCAACAACAACAGGCAAATCTTCGGAAAGGCGCAGCAGCTTTGCCGTATGTACCCGACTCGCTGCTCCAAAACCCATCATTCCCCGGGTAACGGTTGCTCCGGCAAGATTCAACCTTCTCGCCGTAAGTACGATCTGTTCATAGAGCGGTTTTCCCTTGTAGCGGTCCGTTTCTCCAATGAAAATTCTTAATAACAGTCCTTCTTCAGGCAATTTCATTGTATCACAACCTCCTGTCTATACATATCATTAAATATTTTGAAGCGATGAATCCGGATAGAACTAATGCGATGCCCAGAACATTGGTGACCAAAACATTCGCCAATGCGAGTTTAATTTCACCATCGCGAAATAAGTTGAAGGTCTCCAGACCATAAGTTGAAAACGTTGTGAACGAGCCAAGGATTCCGATAAACGCAAACGTCCGGAAATCGGAAGAGATGGTAGTTTTTTCAGATAATCCCCAGAGAATGCCGATTGCAAAAGCACCGAGGAGATTTACGCATAAGGTGCCCCATGGAAAACCACTGCCCAAGTATTTGTAAGCCACACCTGATAGGGCATATCTGAGTAGAGCGCCGATGGCACCTCCAATAGCGATGAACAAGAGCTTTGACATCGATTTTCTCCATTTTCAGTCTTTTGGTAGGGCAAATTCCCGCACCTGTGTTTTTAATGATCTTTTTCGGGGCGGGGAAATTGTGTGCAACCTATAAATATTTTTCAGATGACTTAACAATGTCCTCTGGTGTTAGCCAACCCACAAAAACACATCGCTCACGCGATTCCCCTGACCTCTGCTGGACACTGTTGAGTTTTTCAGTGAAATCACTATATCCTTAAGTTTTACCGCAGAGTACGCGGTCTGCGAAGCAGCGCCGAAGGCAGTACGCAAAGGCATCAGAAACCCCAGCGAGGATTGGAACGGTCTTAAAACTCTGCGCCCTCTGCGATCTCCGCGGTGATAAAAACACTCGGATTTTTAGACAGTCCCCCCTGCTTAAACTCAAATTTGCAAGCTTCGGGAGCACCGGGGTTGCGAGAACCAGGACTGCAATCATCAGAACGATTGCAGAGAAGACCCAGTCATCGTCGATCCCTGCACGGCATGCAGCCATCCCATACCATCTTCGCCGATGTTGCGGCACTGGATTGTGAGGTCCCCGGATGGGTAAGATGTGCGCTCCATGCTCGGTCTGTTGATTACGTCCACCCAGAACACCTTAAATAGTCTTTTATTCCCATTAACTATCTCGGATTGATACACTACCGAATTTTCTGAAGGGACGTGGTAATGACCCGATACGCCAGAAACGTGTCAGACAGCAACAACCAGTCAATTCCGAACCGTATCTCCGAATGCGTTAGCAACGCATGGAGGCATTCACCATGGGACGTGCAACCCGTAATCGGCCATACCAGAGAGCCAAAACTTTATGGCAGCCAGACACGAGTTGAACCAGATGACCCAGGCAGTCGAACATCTCGCCGGAATCGACGTGTACCTCACAAACGCGCCCGGGATCGGCGGCACAATCCGTTCCGAGATATGTGACTTTCGAGTTACCGAGATTGTGGACGGAGTAGGCGGGATGGGCGGTCACGGAACGGATGCTCGCGGATGCGCGGATGCACAGTATCTCATCGTAAAACTCACAAAAAAGAACTGGGACACCCACCATCTGATCCGGGAACTGTCGAGGCGGTTTAGGGTCAGCAGGTCCAGATTCGGGTGGGCTGGAACAAAAGACAAGAGAGCGATCACGACCCAGCGAATCAGCATCTGGGATCCGGATCAAGCGATCGTTACGAGAATTGGCGATCTCCGCATCCCGGACGTTGAACTTGAGGTCATCGGGCGTTCAAAGAGAGAGATAAGCCTTGGCGATCTTCGGGGCAACGAATTCGGAATCGTCATACGAGATATCAACAGGACCGAAGATGACGTTGCGGAGCGCATAGCAAACATATCCGACGAACTTTCGCATGCGGGCGGAATGCCGAACTTCTATGGTATGCAGCGATTCGGAACGACCCGCCCGGTCACGCACGTTGTTGGCAAAAACATTATTTTAGGAGATTTCGAGGGTGCGGCGATGGCGTATCTTGCACAGCCATTTCCGGAAGATAGATCGTCCGAAGTCCGCAGGGATTTGTGGGACACTCACGATTTTAAGCTTGCGCTCTACCGGTTTCCGGATCATCTGCGCCACGAGCGTGCGATGCTGAACCACCTGGTGACACACCCCGGAGATTACATCGGCGCATTCCGTACGCTGCAAAAAAATCTTCTGCGGATGTTTGTTCATGCATACCAGTCCTTCATATTCAACAAAATCCTGAGCACCCGAATAAAAGAGGGAATACCACTGAATCAGGCGATTTCCGGGGACGTTGCATGCTTCAGGGGTAAAGATGGGCTGCCTGACACGTCAAGGACAGAGGTTGTGACGCAGACAAAGGTAGACGGCATCAACAACCTCATCCGCAGAAAACGTGCGTGGGTTGTGCATTCGCTGATCGGATATGCGTCCGAACCGGGATGCGAGCTTGAGAGAACGGTAGTCTCTGATCTCGGGATCGACTGGAACGAACTGACTCGCGGGTGCAGGATTCCCGAGATGCCGGAACTCGCTTCGAAGGGGAGCTATCGGGCGGTTGTTGTGGATGTCAAGCCGACATTCAATGTCGTCACAACCGCAGGCGGTGGCGGCAGTGGCGGATCCGGAGTCTGCGTGACATCTGAATTCTTCCTGCCGAAGGGGTGCTACGCCACAGTCCTCTTGCGGGAGTATATGAAAAACGATTTTTTCACAAAAAATTGAGTAGACCCTCGCCCCCCCACTCACAGCACAACCGACTCGTCAGGCATCGCCACGTACGGGATTGCGCCGAGTGCGCCAATGACGCCGTTGCCGTCGAGCCAGACGTTGACACCCGCGTCCCCGGCGCATTCCAGCGCATACTCGCGGGTCAGAACCCCGCTCTTGCACGCTCTCCCGTAATCCGCGAGAACTGATCCGTCGAAACCGGTGAGAGCGACCATGCCGGTCTCGCCGGAGACCGAGTACTCGATCAGGAGATCGCGAATCTGCGCAAGCACGCGCTCTGCACCGCCGTTCAGACACGCAAACTCAAGAGCCGTCGAAACGCAATTCTGCGTCTTCTCCGGAACCGGATACAACTGTACGATCGAATGAGAGAGGTACCGTGCGTAATCGCAGTCTACGGCTTCTGCGATGTTGTGCGCAAGGCACCACGTCGCGCCGACCTCCTTTGAGTCGGTGTCATCGATTCCCACGATCAGCCGGCTTCGTCGCGGCACCACGATCGTGCCGCTCCCCACCTTCCCGCCACCGGATTCGCTGACCTCGGAACGGATCACGCCGCCTGCTCCGGCACGGCAGGTGGTTGCGCCAACCCCACCGCCTCCGAGACCAACATAAGTGATCGCAATCTCTTTGCCGTCAACCGCGACTCTTCTGATGCCCGCGGCTGCATGCGACGCCTCAAGAGCCAGATCATGCTCGCCGACCCGGCACAGGTATCTGACCGTATCCCCGATCGTCTTTGTCGCAAGAACGAGCGGGCTCTTCGCATAATGGTATCGCGCCCATGCGGAGCCGCCGTAGCAGCGGGAGAACTCGATTATCTCGACACGACGCGGGTCATCGATGCCCTCGGTGCCGTTGGTGCTTTCGACGCTGCCGACGCCGCCGTCTGCAACCGCATAGATCGCCCGATATGGAACCGTGTACGGAAAATCGAGGTTGCCGATCACTCGAATCCCCCTTTCTCCTTGAGATGTGGGAGTAGCCCCCCCGAATCGAGCAGTTTCTGCATGAACTCCGGAATCGGGTTGAATTTATGATCTTCTCCGGTTGCTATGTTCTTGATCGACCCGTTCTCGAAATCAACCTGCAATTCATCCCCCTTCTTGATCTTCCCCGCGATCCCCGCGCACTCGATCAGCGGCAGCCCGATATTGAACCCGTTTCGGTAAAAGATGCGGGCAAACGACTCTGCGATGATGCATACGACACCGCACGCCTTTATCACCTGCGGCGCCTGCTCTCTCGATGAGCCGCATCCGAAGTTCGACGCCGCAACGACGATGGGGTGCGCCTCACGCTTGCTATCGGCGTAAAAATCGGGATCGATCGATTCAAAGGTATGGACTGCGAGTTTGTTCAAATCGAGCTCGTCATACTTGTATTTTCCGGAGATTACTTCGTCTGTGTTCGTATCCTGTGGAAATATCCGCAACACTTTGCCTGTTATCGGTTTCATGGTCATGACATATTCCTCATTGGTTATCTTATTGTTGGTGCCTCTGAAAGGTCACATTCACCAGAAGAGACTTAACAGGAGAGACGTAAACGGATGGGATGATGGGATGATGCTGATGGGATGATCTATGTGCCGAGCGAGTGGTGTGTGTGGTGTGTGTGGCTGAAAAAGTCATCAAGATCAAACGCCACAACCCCCTCCACCTTCCTCATATCCTCCTTCCCTGCCAGCTCCTTTGCGATGAGCCCATAATACTCGCTGCGACTGCCATTGTGCCACTGGACATGCTTTGATTTCTCCTTAAGTCTGTGAAGAACCCTCGTAGCAT
>JAGGRW010000087.1 GCA_021159385.1 Methanosarcinales archaeon | reverse complement strand
CGCCGGTACCAGACCAGGAAGACCGATGCCCACGCCATGACCTCCCAGAAGACAAACACGGTGATTAAGTCGCCTGCGAATACGACGCCAAGAGCGCTTCCGATGTAGAGAAACGCGGCAATGTGCTCGCCTGCCTCCTTCACACGCAGCGCATAGAATGTCATTGCGAGAGCCGCGATTGTGAAGACGTATCCGAAGCACTTGG
The DNA here is from genome assembly GCA_021159385.1 of Methanosarcinales archaeon. Classification (GTDB taxonomy): domain Archaea; phylum Halobacteriota; class Methanosarcinia; order Methanosarcinales; family Methanogasteraceae; genus Methanogaster_C. The sequence goes on along the minus strand of JAGGRW010000087.1, from coordinate 18,254 downwards.
AGAGGAGATCGACTTTCCCGAGGATCAATTCGTACTCCATGAAGGGTTGCAGCCAGTATGTGCCGTTCTGCATGAAATAGACATCGAGGAGGGCGAGAGTTGGAAGTAGCAGGAGGTATGCCTGCCGCACCCGCCCTCTGAATAATGGGATCAGAAGTGCGCCGACGATGAATATCGCCGCGGGCGGCACGGTCATGATCTCACTCGTCATAATAATCCTCCTCCTTCATGACAACGTTGTGTCCATACGCCTTTGAACCAAGACCGAGTAGCGCACACACAATGAATCCGAAGATCGCACTGAAGATGGGGATCTGCTCAAATACGAATGGAACATGCTCCGCATGCTCTCCGTGATCTGCAGGTGCAGCGTGTTCTGCGGGTGGCGCAAGATGAATCGCGATCCCGAGCAGGCAACTGATGATAAGACTTGCATAAAGCACGTAAACTAATTTTTTCACGGTTTTTGGGTTTTCCAGCCATTGTTCTAAGAACCACATCGTTAGATCCCTCCTGTTACGTTTGCAACTGCAATATTTACGATATCCAGAAACATCCCCGGCGCATCGGGCCATATCCCGATCACAATCGAGATGATCGCAGTCAAGACAAGCGGAACCAGCATCGTAAGCGGTGCCTCCTTGTACGCAAGTTCATGGTCCGGCTTCTTGAAGAACGCAACATATACAACCGGGAAGAAGTATGCGGCGTTCAAGACTGCACTTACGAGCAGCACTGCGATGAGAATCATGCTGTGCAGCTCCGCCGCCCCGAGTAGTAGGAACCACTTGGTCACATACCCACCAGCAGGCGGCATCCCGATCATGCCGAGGGCTCCAACTGTGAACGCAAGCATCGTGATCGGCATCTGTCTGGCGATTCCGTTCATCTCGCTGATATTCTCCTTCTTTGCGGTAACGATCAGTGCTCCTGCACACATGAAGAGCGTGATCTTCATGAACGCGTGGTACGGGATATGTAGCATCCCGCCTGTGATCCCGTGCTGGGTGATGAGCACTGCGCCAAGCAGGATATACGATAACTGGCTCACTGTCGAGTACGCAAGCCGTTTCTTGAGGTTGTCCTGCATCAGTGCGTAGACCGAGGCGAGAATGATCGTTATCGAGACGAAATACGCCATGTAGAGCCAGATACCGCTGTCTCGCATCAGATCGACTCCAAAGACATAGAGGATGACCCGCACCGCGGTGAAGACACCTGCTTTCACAACCGCCACCGCATGGAGAAGTGCGCTCACCGGAGTTGGCGCGATCATCGCGGCGGGCAGCCACGCATGAAGCGGCATGAACGCGGCTTTGGCGCATCCGATCATGAACGTCACAAAGAGGATGACGAGTGTCGTCTGTGGTATCGCATCCATTCCCGCGATGCCAGCAAATGAGAACTCAGTTGTTCCGGTGTAGTGGTAGACTACCACGATTGAGAATAGCAGTGAGACGCCTGCGATCATCAGATACGTCAGGTACTTCCTGCCCGAACTGATCGCCTCAGGCGTCTCGATATGCGCAACGAGCGGGTATGTCGAGATCGTCAGGAGTTCATAGAACAAAAAGAGCGTGACGAGATTCGCTGAGAACGCGATTCCAACGGCTGATGAGAGCGCTATTGCGAAGCAGAAGAAGTATCTGGTCTGTGCATGTTCCTTGAGCGATCGCATGTAGCCGATGGAGTAGGACGAGACGAATATCCACAAGAACGATGATGTGATCGCAAAGAGTATCCCGAATGCGTCAACCTTAAACGCGATCGGGAGATTCGGGAGCATCTCAACAACTGTACAGGTGATCACATTCCCTTTGAGTATCAGCGGAAGCATCGAGATCACGAGCCCGAACTTGATAAACGCGGCGACAAATGTCCAGCCCTCCCGAATGTTCGGGTATTTTCCGGATGCAAGGATCAGGACTGACGCGACCATCGATACAAGCACAGCAAGGAGTGGGGTTATTGAATTAATCTCTGTAACCATCATGATCACCTCATGGCACCCCACCCAGCAGTGTTGTTGCCAGTGGTTCAAATATCTGTTCGATCGGATAGCCCGAGAAGAATCCGAAGAACACGCAGAGGATAGCCAGTATCACCATCGGAATCAGCATCGTTAGCGGTGCCTCGTCTCGTTTGATGTTCTCGATCTCGTGCGGGTGCCCAAACCAGATGTTGTCAAATATCCGCCAGAAGTAGACGATGTTGAGCAGACTCGATACAAGGATGACCGCTACGAAGATCCACTGATCAGCTTCGATTGATCCGAGCGCAAGATACCACTTGCTCGTAAACCCAACGGTTCCCGGAACTCCGATCATCGAGAGGGCAGCTATCAAAAAGACGGTTGTTGTGATCGGCATCTTCTTTCCGAGCCCCTGGAACTGGTATATGTTTCTGATGTCGGTCTTGTAGAATACCGCACCCGCCACAAGGAAGAGTGCGCACTTCATGAAGGCGTGGTTCATGATATGCAGAAGCCCACCCGTAATCCCGATCACGTTCACGAGACCGAAACCTAAGAGGATGTAGCCAATCTGGCTGATGCTTGAGTATGCAAGCATCCGCTTGATGTCGCTCTGCGCAATTGCAAAGACAGACCCCACGATGATTGCAAGCGCGGCAGCCCATGTGAGGATCTCTGTCATGTTCACATCGATCACAAATGCCGGTGTGAAGACAGAGAACATGAACCTGACCATCGCATAGACGCCGACCTTGGTCATCAGTCCTGCGATGAGCGCGCTTGCTGTCGATGGTGCGTGTGTGTACGCATCAGGAAGCCACGCATGGAGCGGGAAGAGACCGACCTTGATGCTGAAACCCGCCATGAAGAATGCGAGCGCTGCAAGCACGACTTTGTTCTCATAGATGTCTGGCAGGAGATTGTGCATGTCAGCCATGTTGAGCGTGCCTGTGACTGCGTAGAGGTAGCCGATCCCGAGCAGGATGAACGATGCCGCAACGGTTCCCATGATCAGGTAGTTGAAACTTGCGACAACGCCGTCCCCGCGGTCGCCCATAGCAATCAGTGCGTAAGCGGTGAGCGACGAGATCTCAAGGAAGACATAGAAGTTGAAGATGTCGCCGGTGATGGTCATTCCCATAAGTCCTGTTATCAGGAGCAGGAATACTGTGTAGAACTGGGTCGTCTTTCCCGGAACTTCCTTTTTGACGCTTTCTTTCGAGTATATTGCAACCATGAACCCGATGAATGCGATTATCAGGCAGACGAAGCCATTTAAGAGGTCTATTACGTATTCGATACCGAACGGCGGGTTCCAGCCACCGAGTTTGTAATGGATTGTGTCAGTGGTGATCACGGTTGCGAGGTTACTCAATGTTATCAGGAGAATCACAAGCGTTGCAAGCATCACCCAGTACCACGGGAGTCTGCGGTCGATCCATCCGACGATCGGCGTCAGGAAGCCCGCGATCAGCGGGATTACGACTGTGAGTACAGGCAGGTGGGTTGCGATGAGGTCGAATCCGGTCATTGGCGACTCACCTCGTCGACACTTTTCTGCCTTGCATACTCGGAAAACTCGGGCTGCAAACTCTTTCTTGCCGCAAGGATCACGTCCTCATCAAGGGATCCGTACTCATTGTAGATTCTGATGATGAGTGCCAGTGCTACAGCGGTGGTGCTGACCGAGACCACAATCGCTGTCAGTATCAGGCAGTGCGGAACCGGGTTTGTGTAGATCACATCAGCCGCATGTTCCACATGCTCGCCGCCATGCACATGCGGAAGAATCGGGGCGGTGCCGCCTGTAATGTCTGCAAGCGAGACATAGAAGAGAAAGATTGCAGTCTGGAATATGTTTGCTCCGATGACCTTCTTGATCAGGTTCTTCTTTGCGATCATCGCATAGAACCCGATCATCATCAGCGCTACGTAGATCCAGTAATTGTACTCGGCATAGACAACATCAAGAATTCCAGTCATCAGTCGGCCCCCTCGTAATCAGGCAGTTCTCCCTCTTCTGATTCAGGTGGTGAGACATCAAAGAATAGCGAGATCATGACCGCTGCTACTGTGGTACCGATCCCGATCTCAACCAGATCGATCAGATATTTGGAAACCTTAGCAGGATCATCCGGGATGAGCGGGACCGCGCCATACTGAAGGAACATTCCGCCAAAGAGGATGCATAAGAGTCCTGTTCCTGCATAAATGGTCAATCCCGTACTGGCAAGGATCCTGTCGAGAGCATCAGACACCCTCTTCTTTCCTTCGGCGATGCCGTATATCATCGCGTAGAGGATGATTGCTGCCCCGAAGATCACTCCACCCTGAAAACCACCTCCTGGTCCGCCTGCGCCGTGTATGATCACATAGAGCGCGAAGAGTTCGATGAACGGGACCATGATCCGCACGACCGTCCTGATGATCACGCTCTCCTGAATTCTACTCATCTTTCACGCCTCCGGAGGAGTAGCATGACTGCCATTCCCGCGGTGAAGATCACCGTCGTCTCTCCGAGTGTATCGTAGCCCCTGTAATTGGCAAGGAGAGCGGTAACGATGTTTGATACGCCAGACTCCGACTCAGAGTTTTCGATGAAGTACTGTGTCATATTGTGCTGGTACATAGCTGTGTCCGGGTCCCCGAACGGTGGCAGATCCTGCCCTGCATAGATCAGCATCAAGCCTGTGATCACGACCACGAAGAGTGCAAGTTTATTCAATCCTCACTCCTCCCTTCGGTTCTTGCAAGCGTTGCGATGAAGAGGACGGTTGTGATCCCCGCGCCGACCGCAGCTTCGGTGAATCCCACATCAACCGAGTGCATCTCGACCCAGACGACCGCCATTATCAGGCTGTATCCTGACAGGATTATAACAGCCGAAAGCAGGTCTTTTATCGAGATTGCAGCGATTGCACAGACCACAAGGAAGAATAACATCGTGATATCGAGCACCCAGATCATCGTCCCTCACCGCCGTCTTCCCCGGCTCTGCCTTCACCGCTATTGCCAGTGTTGCTGGCATTGCCAGTATTGCCAGTATTATCGGTATTCAGCCACGCCACCTCTTCGGAATCAAAGCTCCTCCATGGTTCGAGCCCGACGTCGTACGCGGCTTTTGCGATCGCGTGAGTCGAGGTCGGGTTCGCAAGGAGGATAAATGTGATCAGAAACAGTATCTTCACGCTGACGAATGTCGCGCCCCCATAGACGATCAGCGCAACGAGCATCAATCCTTCGCCCAACGTATCGCATTTGCCTGTGGCGTGCATCCGCGAGTAGAAATCGGGAAATCGCACGAACCCGATCGTTCCAGCGAGCATGAAGAATACACCCACCAGCAAGAGCATGATCGTGAGCATATTTGTTATCATTGTTGTGTCAGACATCGTTTTCCACCTCTTTTTTAGTACCTCGTCGCTGCTATCGTCATAATAAAGTTAAGAATCGCATAAACAAGCGCGATATCGAAAAAATCAGGTCGTTCGTAGATGAACCCGATAAGAACCAGAAGCACGATTGTTTTTGTTCCGATCACATTCACAGCGATGATCCGGTTGAATATTCCGGGTCCCTCGATGCCGCGATAGAGTGAAACAAAACTTGCCATGACGATTAAGATTGCCATAGCCAGAAAGACATCCACCATCCCTATCGTCCCAAAGAGTAATGCACCTGTCATCTATCAGTCCTCCATAAAGACGTGGGCAATCCTGCGCTCCATCGCGCCCTCCAGGAGATCGTCAGCAGGCTCCTTTGCTATCGCGTGGACGTAGAAGACGTCGTCCACGATGTCGATTGTGACGGTGCCCGGTGTGAGCGTTATCGAGTTTGCAAGCGCGGTACGCGCCACATCGCCCCGGAGGATCGTCTTGAACTTGACCACCCGTGGGTCGATCGGCATCCTGGGCGAGAGCGCCCGTTTTGCGACATCGATGTTCGCGAGCACGATCTGGTAGATGAGCCACGGGAGATAAGCGATGAACCGCAGAGTCTTTGTCAGGGTGTGGTTTCCTGTGCCAGTGAAGAGAAGATCGTGGGTTCCATAAGCCACGACAAGTGAACAGATGATGCCTGCACCCACGTGGAATGAATCGAAGTGTGCTGAGAGCAGTAGCCAGAAGGCGAACACGATTATGTATGTTGCTATGAAATGTTTTATATTCATATCAGATCACCAGCAGTTATCCTTGTTCGATGTCATGTTGAGCGGTTCATGCACCACCACCTTATGAATGCCCATCGATATATATTCTGTTATCACTTAAATTTTGATGGGTGGACATCAGCATCTAAAAAGTGGGATATCGCGCCACGATGCCGTGTTAAATGCCAACTACGGGACACTGAGTGGGATTTAATGGGCTTTTGATGCCCACTATTGCCAAAGATGGAAACAAAAAGCTTTAATAAGTCCAAATACCAACGAAGATGTTGATACACCGCTTCCGTCTGATGTTTATGGCAGCAGTGGTCACGTCCGCACACCACCGCCGCACCGTAAGACAATCGTGTGGAACGATGCTACGATGTAGCAAAACTTTATATTTGGAGGCATTAGAAATGGCACGGATGAAGAAAGTACCCAAGAAAGATACGAAACCTGAGAGGGTTGCTGTCCTTGAGGACCGGATCAGGGAGATATATGCGGAGTACAGGCATCTCCTCCCTGCAGAGTACAAATGGGAAGATGAAAGCAGCCGCTGGACCGAACTGGTCTACTGCATATTCGCGGAACTTACACACCATTCATACAGGGATGCGCGCAGGCTGGCAAACGGTATTGCAGACCTGAATCTGCTGGAGGTCGAAGACCTGGCTGGAATACCGATAATGGATGACGACATGGTCAATCCTGATAACTCGCGTATAAAAACCATAACAGACATCCTCAAAGCGAATGGTGTTGCTGATGACGATATCAAAAAGTCGCTTTCTGCAATCTGCAAGGTAGCGCAGGCAATTTGCGAGAATTACGACGGCAAGATCCAGAAGTTCCTCAGGAAGTACGGTCATGAGATCGTCAACGAGTTCGACTCACATGTCTCGTTTTCCGAGGTAGATAAGGGCACGCAGTCAAGGATCCTTGTGAAATGGATTCAGAACACACTTTGCATGCCACTTGCGTTCTCGAATGTCTATACGTCCAAGTTCTGCGAGATGAATGGTGCCAATTACTGGGAACTTGCAGAGGCGGCAGACAATCTCGGGATCAATGGTGCAATGCTTGACGACCTCTTGGAGGTATACATCGTTGACATAGAAGGGAAGAAGGCATAATCATTGATAGCAGGGGACCTGAATACGGTTCCACTGCTCTACTATTTTTTGGCATCTGGTGTCTTGCACAAACTTCTCACAAAAGTTTGATGACTCCGCCGATGCTCTGCATTCAAAAAGTTGTGACCCCCCACTCCCGGAGGGCAGTTTTTACTCGATTTTTTGTGAAAAAATCGTCAGGCAGTTACGCCACTTTCTTGATCGCAAGAACAGAACTGTGAACCTTTCTTGCGATCGTTTCGGGCGCAGTCTTGTGCATGAGCCGTTTGAGGACGCTCTCATTCTTCGAGCCCATGACCAGCAGGTCGTACCGCTGTTGTCTGGTAAGTCTTGCGAGCTCATCACTCTGCTTGCCAACCATAACCTGCGAGCTTGCCGCAACTCCTCTGTCACGCGCGATATCCGCAATCGAGTCTGCAAGCGCCTGCCCTCGCTCCAGCCGGTTCTCCTTCATCCTGGCAAGCAGCGTATCAGAGGTCTTAACGGTCTCACCAAGGCGTCTGCGCTGCCTTCCAGCCCCTGATGACGCGGCAGCCTCTGGCAGGTAAACAACCCGCTCTGTGACGAGACCTTCTTCGAGGTCCACGACCTGAACCGCAGTCAGTTCGGCATCGTACCCGTCAGCAACCTTTGCAGCGCATTCAGCGATGTTGACAGGGCTGTCTGCCGAGACAAGGATCTTCTTGTAGTCGCCAGTGTCATGGTCAAGGTCCTTTACCATGAGCAGGTTGTACTTCGAGATGTTGAGGAGTCCGGCTGCACGATCGCTCAACCCCTGTCCTGTTGTTGCGCCGCGCGTACCTGTTATCAACATGTTCGGATCGAGGTCCCGCGCAATCTTCAGGATGTCCTTTGGCTGGTCCGTGGACGCCTTCTGTCGCACATCAGCGATCTCGACGCCGTGGTCTGCTGCCATGTCGCTGATTCTTGCAAGTCTGTCCTGAAACAGGTGTCGTGCAGCTTCGGTTTTGCGGCTGGAGTCAAACCAGCGTGTGTTCCTGATCTCGGTTGCCACAAGCTCGGCATCCAGATGTTGTGCCATTGTTATGGCGTGTACGGCGGTGGCATCCAGATCAGATGCACCGTCGACCAGTAGTTGGAATCTTCGTGTCATTTCTCTTGCACCTCTTGTGTGATCGTTTTCTATCGTTTTCGGTTTCTGCTCGAAAGCCGTCTTGCGCGACCATTCTCTTTTTGGTCTCTTCGCGCGTTCGACATCTTTCGATCAACCATCTGTAATGTCACCCGTATATACTCAATTGATACTAAAAATCGAGAATGTGTCTTTTAGCGAACAATGGGTGCCAAAAACCGCACATCACATGTAGCTTGTTGATACCGGGTGCCAGACAAGTGTGAAGATTGCAGGACTACTGCACATTCCCTCCCAGATGGTGGGTTTTACGCCCACAAGCGATTCCATATTATTTGTCACACCAATCGTGTTACCCAAAAGGCTTTTTATATTTCAAGCCACATTCCGTACCAATAGCATGGTACTCAGAAAACACATCGCTCTTGAGGATGAACATCTGAAGAAGATAGAGCCGCTCCTTGAGAAACACAAAGGCAACCTCAGTGCTGCGATACGGGATGCCATCGACTTAACCGATGTCGCGCTGCAGTATTACGGCAGTGTCAAGGATGCCACGTTCCTGATCGCAACGCTCCGGGAGATCAGGGAGGATCAGGCGATCGTTCCCAAACCAATCTTCGATTACATGCTCACCCAGACAAAAGACCTCGTTATCGAAAAAGAGGTTCTGGATCATGTTTTTGATCCGTCGGAGGTTGCAACCATCTCAGAATTCGAGGAAGCGATGCGAAATCTCTGCACTGGCCTCTACTGGGACGCTCTCATCAGCATAACTCCCGACGATGACCGGAACCCATCGAGTGTCCATGCAGAGATCAAGGGGATCGATCACGATAAGCGGCAGTTTCTTGCGGGAATCATCGGGTCGTACCTGACATCCCTCTCACTCGGAATCACAGAGATGCGCTCGCACCTCGACACGCTCAAGATCGATTTTGAACGAAGGGGAGGCCCGAATGAAGCATACAACGATCTTCTGAAGAATGTTGGCTGTATGCAGGATACGGTTAAGGAACTGCACGCAAAGCCCGCGTTCTGGAGATCATTGATCAGAGAGTACAGCGCGGCAAACTACGAGATCATTGCGCTGCACAGGAAGTTCTACGAGGATCTCCTGATCGGCAAGACGCCACGGGCGATCATGACGTCCGAATGCCTCTGTGCAAAGCTCTCGCCGGATGTGCCGCTGCAGGAGGTGCTCTATGATCTGAAGCAGGTCGCTGAGACCTCGCGCATCGTCAACCGGATGGACATCGATGGCGAGGACATAACAATTCATCACGGCTACCGGACGATGCGGGCTGTCGAGATGCTGAAGAACATCATTCTCTGCATGCTCGAGTCGGCAGGACTCAATTACGATTTCCAGCTGACCAGCAACGTGATCGCATTGAAGCACCGCCCTGAGGTTGAGGCAAAGATCCTTGAGCTGATCGAGTATGTCGGTGTCAAGGACATCTTTGATGAGCCGCTCCGCGAACTCTCAGCGTTTCTGAGGGAGAAGGGTATTGAGTCTGACCGGCATACCCGGGTCTTCGGGCGAAGGGTGGGGAGACGTGTCATCTCTGATTATGAGAAGCGGTACGGCACGATATGGACTGCTGATAAGTTCAGGGACGCGCTCGTGAGAATCGATAGGATACCGGGGCGTGAGTCAAAGTGGGATGTCAGCGGCAGCACAGCCCACTACACCGTGTACAAGTGCCCACTCGCAAATGATGTCGATGCGTGCCACGTCTGCCGGGGGATCTTCCGGGGTGCTATGCACTGCGCATTCCGGGGCATGGCTGAACTTGAGGTCAGAAAGCTTCTGAGCCACGGCGATGAGTACTGCGAGGTCTATGTGCACGAGGTCGGGTGAATAACATGGCGCCAACCCGGCAAACATCGGTACGATCGGACTTCCGGAATCAGTGCAATCCGCTACCCGCTACCAGCTATCCACCCCGGTCACATCCTTCACAAAAAGAATGTTCGGGTGTTCGACCTGACCCGGGCGCCAGTATCAATCCGGCAGTCATGGTAAATCTGGGGGATCAGGGGAACACATTTAAGCCAGAACAGGACTTCAATAGATAAATCATGTTCGAGCAGGAATACGAACTCTCCTACTTCAGAGAGAATGGGTTCATCCGCAAACGGTGTCCAACGTGTGGTGGGCATTTCTGGACGCGAAACGAGGAGCAGGAGACCTGTGGCGACGCACCGTGCGATGAGTACACATTTATATGCGACCCGATATTTTCAAAGGAATATAATCTTACAGACATGCGTGAGGCGTTTCTCTCATTTTTCGAGGCGAACAAGCATACGCGAATCGATCGGTATCCTGTGATTGCGCGGTGGCGTGACGACATCTACCTGACGATCGCATCGATCGCGGATTTCCAGCCGTTCGTGACCTCAGGGGTCGCCCCGCCACCGGCAAACCCACTATGCATCTCCCAGCCATGTATACGGCTCGATGATCTGGATTCTGTGGGCAGGAGCGGGAGACATCTCACGAATTTTGAGATGATGGCACATCACGCCTTCAATAGCCCGGATCATTCGATCTACTGGAAGGATGAGACCGTTTGCTACTGTGACCGCCTGTTGAGCGAACTCGGGATCACAAGAGATGTTACGTACAAGGAAGAGCCGTGGGCTGGCGGCGGAAACGCAGGTCCCTGTCTGGAGGTCATCGCTGGTGGTCTTGAGCTTGCAACACTCGTATTTATGGATCTCCGTGAGAGCAACGACGGCGATTTCACTATCAAGGGAAAAAATTACGTAAAAATGGATAATTCTATCGTTGACACAGGTTATGGGCTTGAGCGATTCGTATGGGCTTCGCGCGGGTCTCCAACGATATACGATGCGATATTTCCAGAGGCAGTCAATAAAATCATGGAACTGGCAGGAATCGAGCATTCGCTGCACGACCCTGAATATGCGTCGGTGCTTGCGCAGAATGCACGATTGTCCGGGCTCTTCGATCTTGATCTGACGACAGATCTTGAGAAACTGCGCGCAACGGTTGCAAAAGAGATCAAAATCGACGTGGAGAAGCTAAAATCGATAATAGAGCCTGTCGAGAAGGTGTACGCCATCGTAGACCACTCCAGATGCCTTGCGTTCATGCTTGGCGATGGGATCGTTCCATCGAATGTGAAGGCTGGCTATCTTGCGAGACTGGTCATCAGAAGGACGTTGCGGCTGATGGATGCACTGAAACTCGATGTTTCGATCTCCGAACTGGTTGAGATGCAGCTAACCGACATCAACGATCAGTCGTACATGCACAGGCTGGATACGATCCGGGAGATTCTTGATCTGGAAGAAAGTAAATATCAGCAGGTGGTCTCGAAAGGGAGGCGGCTTCTGGAACGTTCGGTCAAGAAATTTGAGGATACGGGAACGATTCCGACATCGCAGTTGATCGAGTGGTACGACACGCACGGAATTCCGCCGGAGGTCACAAAAGAGGTAGCAGACGCAAGCGGGATCGGCATCGATCTTCCGGACAGCTTCTACTCGATGGTTGCAAGCACCCATGCCGCTGCAGAACCCGCTGATGTGGGCGAGGAGGGGGGCGCTGGTACTGGTGCGGTTCCGTGGATTGACAGGATAGAGCACATCCCGGAGACGTCGCGCCTCTTCTACGACGATTCGGTTCAAACGGCGTTCGAGGCGGTGGTGCTCGACGTATTTGACAACTATGTGATCCTTGATCAGACGCTCTTCTATCCTGAAGGCGGCGGGCAGCCTGCAGATCACGGCACGATCGCAACGCCGGACCTCGTTGTACACGTAGTCGATGTGCAGTCCGTAAACGGGGTTATCATGCACGAGGTTTCCAGACTTGCAGAAGACTCGGCTTATCGGATACAAAAAGGCGATCTCGTCAGTGGCACTGTCGATTCGAAGCGCAGGTTTGCGCATTCCCAGCATCACACCGCAACCCACATCGTGAACCACTGCGCAAAGGTCGTTCTCGGAGACCACGTCTGGCAGACCGGGGCACAGAAATCGGAGACGAAGGCTCGTCTGGACATAACGCACTTCAAACGCATAACCGCCGAAGAATTCGCGCTGATCGAACGCCTTGCGAACGTTGAAGTTGTGAAGAACCAGCGCGTTCACGCGGAGTGGATGGACCGGATAAAGGCCGAGCGAGAGTACGGTTTTGGCTTGTATCAGGGCGGAGTCCCGCCGGGAAGGGATATCAGGGTCGTCCGTGTCGGCGACGATGTGGAAGCATGTGCGGGAACGCACCTGAGATACACCGGGATGGTCGGGCAGATCAAACTGTTGCACACCGAGCGGATACAGGACGGTGTCGAGCGAATCGAGTTTGCGGCGGGCGCAGCAGCCGTTAACGCCTCGCAGGAGCGGGATGGTCTACTGGACATGACGTGTGCAATTCTTCGGGTGCCGCCTGAAAAGCTTCCTGACACGGCGGAGCGGTTCTTCACCGAATGGAAGGAGCTTTCAAAGCAGAACGAACGCCTGAAAGAGGAACTGGCGTCCGCGCTCGTGGGAAACATGGTCGCGGCTGCACAACCGATAGGTGGCGGCGCAAGCAGCGCAAGGATCGTCTCGCATATCAGCTCTCACGCCGACATGCAGGAGCTTGTCAAGATCGCAAGCAAGATGCGTGAGATTCCTGACATGATCGCGCTCATCGGAAGCGACCACGACGGCGGGAAGGTCGTTGTTGCGGTCGGCAAAGATGCAGAGCAAGCCGGATTTGACGCGGGAGCGATCGTTCGCGATATCTGCAAGAAGATCGGCGGGAGCGGCGGCGGAAAGAAGAATCTGGCACAGGGCGGGGGTCCTGATTCACGCGGGCTGCGGAGGGCGTTTGGGGATGCAGTTGTTGCGATCTGCGACCGTCAGTGAACCGAACAAAGTACAGACATCAGGATACGGATAGTTCACCTCAGCAGTTCCTTCTTGCGCAGCAGCCTGTTGTAACTGATCGCAAACCTGTGCGCCTCATCCCGTATCCGTCGCACCAGTTGTAATGCTTTGCTCTTTCGATTGAGTCTCAGCGGAAACGCCAATCCCGGCATGTACACCTCTTCGAACTTCTTTGCAATGGATATGACCGGAACTGTGAGACCAAGTTTCTTGAGAACAGCTGCAGCCGAATTCAACTGCCCGACGCCGCCATCGATTATGATCAGGTCAGGGAGGTCCGACCCGCCCTCAACGAGCCTCACATACCTTCTCCTCACGACCTCGGCGATTGCTCTTGTGTCGTCGATCCCATCGACCGTTTTGATCTTAAACCGCCTGTAATTGCTTTTATCAGGCAGCGCATTTCTGAACTGCACCATCGACCCGACCGTGGACGTTCCTGAGAGGTGCGATATGTCGAAGCACTCGATCACAACCGGAGCCTCATGGAGGTGGAGTTTGTTTTTAAGCTCCTCAAGTTTCTCGATATCGCCGAAGAACGATGCTTCTATGTTCTTCGTGACGAGATCCAGCAACTGCTTCTTGTCCCCGATCTTTGGCACCTTGACGGATACCTGTTTCCCCCGTTTTACCCTGAGAAAGGAGATGAGCGAAGAATTGACCTCCTGCGGGAGTATGATCTCTGCCGGGACTGTGTTCTCCGAATAATACTGAACCAGAAACTCCTCGAGGAAATCGTCCCCGTACTCGAATTCAAACTCCTGTTTGTTCTCAAGGAGGCCCCTGTAGATGTTAAAGAGGATGAGGTAGACTCTACCATTCTTTATGATGTAATTGATTATATCTTCGTCGTATTTTTTGGAAATCTCCATGTTCTGCTTCTCTTTGAGATGTTCGATTGCCCTAATCTGGTTACGTAATTTGAGAGCACGTTCAAAGTCCAGTTCTGCTGATGCGCAATTCATCTCGCATTTTTTGGATTTGATGAGCTCGTCGGTTCTGCCTTTGAGGATTGAGACGATCGCCCGCACCTTCTCAGAATACTCGTCGCTTCCGATCTTTCCGGCACATGGCGCCTGACACAGATCGATCTGGTGCCTCAAACACGGTTTTTTCGGCATTCTTTTGCATGTTCTGATCTGAAATGTCTTTTTCAGGGCGGATAGGATATAATCGCGGGATGCAGCCGAAACGAACGGTCCGAAGAACGTGCCGTCCTCGTCCATTCTGCGGGAGACGAGGAGCCGCGGAAACTCCTCGTCTGTTAATTTGATGTAGGCATATCTCTTTGAATCCTTGAGGTCAATATTATATTTTGGGCTCTTCTTTTTTATCAGATTGTTTTCAAGGATCAGGGCTTCGACTTCGTTGTTAGTCACGATGAAATCGACTGAATCGATATTTCGGATCAAAACTTCCGTCTTCGGGTCGAACTCTCGCTTCTGAAAGTAGCTTTTGACTCTTTTCCTCAGATTCTTTGCTTTTCCGACATAGATCACCCTCCCGGTGCTGTCTTTGAAGAGATAGCAGCCGGGTTCTTCCGGGAGTCCTGATGGGTCGATCATAGGTCGATTATATGTCAATCATGGCTCATCTCTCTCGGATTTTATGATTGCGCCGATCGTCTCCCTCAATCTCTCGATCGCCGTGACAGCGTCGCCACCGAAATCGTATGGCGCAGTTCCGCTGATATCCGCCGCAACCAACCGCTCATCGTATGGGACTGTACCGATGACCGGAATTCCAAGCTTATCCAGACGGGCGATGATCGCATCAGTGACAGGATCGTTGTGATCGTCAATGCCGTCGCCGCGGTCGCCAGCCCTGTTGACGACGGCAACCAGCCGCGCAATCCCGATCTCGCTTCCCAGCTTCCGTATCCGCGAAGCGGTCTCGATCGATCTGCTTCCCGGCTCGACTACGACGATCATCAGATCGACCCCGCGAGCAGTCCCGCGCCCCAGATGCTCGATTCCGGCTTCCATGTCGATTATTACGATGTTCCGCTCCCGCAGGAGCACGTGGCGCAGGAGCGCACGCAGGAGCGAGGATGCCGGGCACATACATCCTGACCCGCCCCTGTCAACGGTTCCCATCGTGATCATGGCAACGCCGTGTTCGGTCACGCCGAACCGCTCGATTAAGTCATCCACCTTCGGGTTCAGTTTGAAGATGCCGCCCATGCCCACTCCCGCCCTCTCTTCGATTAACTTCTTGTGCTCGGTGAGCGGCGCGGGCGGGTTTCTGATTCCGATTGCGGACGCCAGATTCATATCCGGGTCGGCGTCGATTGCAAGGACGCTTGCGCCGTCTCGTGCGAACGATCTGGCAAGAGTTCCCGCGAGCGTTGTTTTCCCGACGCCGCCCTTGCCTGCGATCGCAATCTTCATCGCACGCCCCCCAGGCTCGCAACTGTTGTGATCGCGTGCTGTAGTCCTGTTAAGAACAATCGAGAGAGCGCGGTGTCAATCATCGCATTTCCGGCACCACTGGCATTCTCGGGAGATATGCCCCGCTTTTTTGAGATAGGTGGCGAAAGCATTCACATCACCCACCCAAAGGTCTCGTTTTGCAGATATCGGACTCGATATCCTCGATCTCTAAAATAAATCGCTCTGCAATGGCAGTTCCAATATCCTTCCACAAATCCGGATCGATTCCAAGTTCGGACAGCCCGATCGCGTTCGCTTCGGGGGGCGTCCCGGCGCCTGTCAGATTGATACCGCAATGAATCTTCTCAGAGGAGATTCCGGCTGTAGCTATGCTCACAGTGAGCTTCCCATCGTTTGCGAAGAGATCATCACCCTCCCGCTCGGCATCCACACCAAAACTCCTTAAAATGTCCTGCGCACAGACGATCAGCATCCGCTGGAGATGATACGCCTGCCTCATACTCACCGGCGAATCAAACCGCTCGACGATGAAATGGATCAGGCAATCTCCTTTTATCTTCTTCTGGTTCTTCTCGTCCTCGATGTCCTTCACATTCGCTGCAGCCACATCCATTGCACCACGGAATATGAGGATCGAATCGCCACGCACATCCGCGTATTCATAAGCCCACAGCGGATCGATCTGCGATCCATCATACGTATTGGGCGCATCCATGACAACGAGCTTCATCGGATTCATGAGCCGGTATTTGCCAGTAAGATTCATATACGTTGAGGTTGTTTTTATATTGGGAGTTGGTGTGTCATGATGGATGCGCTGGAATCAACAAAGAATGCATTACATCTTGCAATCGAGAGAGGGCAGTCGGCAGCAGACGAGGTCAGGCAGGCTGCCGAGCATAGAGATCATGCAAGATCACACGAAGATGAGTCGAGACGCGTGCTCACTGATAAGCAGACCGAGTTTGACGGGATCAGGGTGGCGATGACGGATGCCGAGTCCCGGTTTCGAGAGGCTGAGGCGGAGTACAAGCGCAAATCCGACCTGTGCACTCAATTTGAGAACGATCTGAAAGGAATCAGATCAGAGATTGATTTGGTATCAGATCGTTTAAATGATGCGGAATCCAGACGGTGTGATGAAGAGGCTGTTTTACACCGGATAAACGAGAAAATAAACGATGCGTCTGTGAAAGAGGAAGAACAGATCAAACTTGTGGAAGGGCGCGCTGTTTATGAGATTACGCGAATCAGATCAGATCTGGATCGGATAGAGTCGAATATAACAGTGCATGAAAGCGGAAGAGCATCTGTCCGGGAACAGGAGCAGTTGATCAAACAGTGTCTGGAGACGCTCGACAGACGATCACAGGAGCTGGATCTCGCAAATGAAGCGAGAAGTTCTGCAGAAGAGTCGTTTTTGGTGGTTGCAGATGAAAGAAGGTTGGCAGAGGCGGCTGCAATAAAAAAAGATGTCAAATCTGCCGTCAAAAATATGAAAGACGTTTTAAAGCAGGCTAAGTCTGAGAGAAATAGAATAAGATCGGATATTCGAAAGCTTAAGCGCAGTTTGTTATTTTCGAGGGGTGAGAATAGGGAAAAACTACATAAAATGATTGAAATATCTGAAAGCGATCTCAAAAAGTCGGAAATTGCAATGCAAAAGGCTGAACGCAATTTCAATGCGGCAAAACTGGTTAAAAAGAGAGAACCTTCCAGAGTGAGCGCTGCACGTAAGGAACTTGCCAGAATAATTGAAAAAGAGGAAAAACTGAGGGAGGTGTTCCGCGACGCGGATGCGAACGTCCAGGTTGCCGAACAGAACTTCGAATGCGCGATTGGCGAGTTCAATAAGGCGAGATCCGATCTTGGCTGGGTACACTGGGAGTTGAATAATCTAAGAAAGCTTGACGATAATAAGCAAAAATTGCTCAGAAATCTGGAAGAGGAGGAGAAACGGCTCAAAGAAGTCGAAGATATGAGGGGGCAGGCAAAGATCTTCGATGAGCTGCGTTCGTCCAGGAAAGAGTCGCAGAATCGTTTGAAGGAGGTGGAGGATGAGATACGTCATCTGAAAGCCGAATCAAGCGATTTGACAGAGAGGGAAGACTCAATCTACACGGATCTTGAAAAGGTCATGAAGGAGCTGGATGAACACAGAAAGATAGTAGCTGAAGAAGAGAAAGCCCTCGAAGAGAAGCGATCAGAATATGCCGACGTGAGAAACTCAGTGGAACTCGCGGAGACCGATCTAAAATCCGCTATCGAAGAAACGGAGATTGTGGAAGACGAGATTGCGCAGGCGATTTCACGTATGCTCGCTGATGAGTCGGAAGTGGCGGCAGCAGAGGAGGAACTGGGGCGGATAACGGCAGAAACGCTGGACGCAACGAGGCGTAAACTGGAAGAGAGGTCACGAGAAGAGATCGAGCAACTGACAGCAGAGCTTGAATCTGCACGAGATGAGGTCGCTGAGATGCGGTCTGAACATGAACGTCTGTCAACCGAACTGGAACAGAGGTCACGAGAAGAGATCGAGCAACTGACAGCAGAGCTTGAATCTGCACGAAACGAGGTTTTAGAGACGCGATCTGAGTACGACCGG
>JAGGRW010000166.1 GCA_021159385.1 Methanosarcinales archaeon | reverse complement strand
TCTACCCCAAACACCCGTCCTCGCTCATGCACTTGAGCAGATCAACGACCGAATACGCGGCTCGTGTAATTCCCATGCTCTCGGCAGCCGCGTCCGTTCCGACGAGGTACAGGTTCGCGACCGGTGTTCGCACATCAGGGATGTAGCCATCGACGGTCACAGAAGCCTTTTCCGGAATTGTGACCTGATTGTGAGTCATTTCAATAAACCTATCGATACCCGGAAACACGTTGTGTATCGTATCCCACGCCCGCGCAGTCTCGGATTTCACAGACCCCTCCACAACAAACATGAAGCCAACGAGCTGTTTGCCCGCGGGAGCGATCGTGCGTGAGTAATTGCTGATCGGCATCGCCCAGTACGCTTTCTCCTTGTACCAGACCTCTGACCCCATGTAATCGAATTCCTTCAGCTTCTGCGAGAGTCCGAGCCAGATACAGAGACTCTTCGACTGATCGATCATCTTAAGGTCGCACCGATAATCGGCAGGGAGGTCATCGATCATCAAAGGCAGATCCTTTGCAAACCCGGAATAAACGATTGTCTTCGCACTGTAGGACGTATCATCAGTGGATATGCCGCAAGCACCCTCATCGTCCACCAGAATCCGCTTGACGCACGTATCAGTCCTGATCACGACGTTGTCCGGGAGCGAATACAGAACCGAATTGGTGAGCGTCTTCAACCCCCCTGCCGGATACGCCTGTACGTGGGTGTTTCTGTTTGTAACAAGCCGGCTGAGGGTTGTTATGTTTGTCAGTTGTCCTGCCAGTTGATATGGTATGTTTGTTAGCTGCCCTGCCAGTTGATATGGTATATTTGTCAGCTGTTCGGTCAGTTGATTGGGTGTGGCTGGCAGGGTTGGTATGGTCGGCTCACGCGCCTCGTACATCATGCTGTCCCGCACAAAACTGCTGCCGTAGAGAACGCGATACACCGACGTCTCCTTCATCGATTTTCCGGAGAGGAAGTACGAGATCGTGTCAACGAAACTGTATGTATCCTCTGACAGATTGCGTGGCAGCCACGAGTATATCGACTCTTTTGACATGTCGGTTCCGAAGGTGGCGAGCGTCAGCGCCTTTGTCATCGCCTGCGAGAGCATCAACCGATCCATTCGCGGAAGCGGATCGAATGTTGCGAACTCGCGCAGGTTCGACGGGATCGGTTTGATGCCGCCGGATGTCCGCACATAATATCTTCCGTAATCAACAAAATTCGGGATGTAATCAAAATATTTGTCCATCAACACCCGAAGCGGGCCCTTTTGCAAGTTTGTTATCGCATGTGGTCCGGTATCAACCTGAAAGCCATCAACACGGTAACTGTTGCAATTTCCTCCGAAATGTCTCCCTTTTTCGAGGAGGAGCACTCTCTTTCCATGTTTTCCGAGCGCAAGCGCAGACAACAGCCCGCTGATCCCGCCGCCCACGACGATCACGTCATAATCGCACGTTCGCATCTGTGCTTGTGTCTCACGCATCGGTGCCAGTGTCTGCGTCTGTTGTGTCTGTTGTGTCTGCGTCCGTTTCTGTTGTGTCCGTTTCTGTGTCTGCATCAGCACCTGATTCACTCCTTCTGATGTACAGTTCGCCGAATAGCTCTGGTTGCTCCAGCCATATCTGTTTTCTGGTTGCAATAAACAATAACGATAGGTATGTGACGATCTTGTCGGTATTGGGATCAAAATCGAGCAACTCGCTCATCGTTATAACCTCGCTCTCTCCGAATTTTTCTCGCAGGATCGCCTGCAACTCGGAGATCTTCTCTTCGATATTCTCATCGTGCGCGATCTTCAGAATGTCGTCGGATGTGATCACTGGCTTCTCTTCTCTCTCCCCCTTTCGGCTTCTCCTTCGCAGTTCGACCTTCTCTGCTTTTTTCAGCTCGGTGATCAACTCATCGAGTGTCACAGGTCGCTTTGACCGCCTGATTATGCGCGGTTCGGGTATCGGGTACTCTTCCGCATCAAAGTAGTCAAACTCCTCTACTGGCGCTTCAACACTCTCTTCCTCCTCCTCTGTTACGCAATCAGCCTTCATCCGCAGGAGAATCGCGGCGTAGTGGAGCGTGCGTCCGAAATGGCATAAGTCGGATTGGCGTCTCTCAAGTTCGCGCAGGAATTTGTCTGCGACCTCGATGATATCGATGTTCCACGGATCGATCTCATGATCCTTTGCAAGACGCACCAGAATCTCCACAGGATCGTCGGCAGGCATATCGGGCATTGGTGATATATTATAGGGCGATCGACATGAATGTTGGTGTCGTCGTGCCTGATAAACCGGTGGTGTCCCGGATTTCATGACTGTGATTTTTAGGGAGGAAGAAAAGGAAGTTGTGTTTTGTAAGAAGGGGGGGCAAGATAGTTCGACTACGCCCCGAAAAACCGCAGGGATGCCCCCAAATTCATTCGGAGTGGAATGGTTGGGACTTCTCTTGACACGCGATCAAGTTGCAAACAGCCTCATGAGGTCACCTGAAACTGCCGCTGCAACCGCAAGGAGCACAATCTCGAGAGCTTCCGGTCGAGTTTGATCTGACGAAGTCACGACCTCACGTAATCCCCAGTTTCTTCAGCACCTTTTCAGGCGTGGCTTCATACGCGTGAATGATCGTTGCGATCACATTAAAATCAGTGATCTCGTTCTGCGCCAGATATTCGAGGATCCTCTGCCGGTACATAAGCTCGGCCTTCAGTTCCTGAATCGACCAGCCCCGCCTCGTCTGAATATCCTTCAGCGCCTTTGATTCCCCTACCCGATCGATCGTATCGGCATCCGGATTCCACACAAAGACATCGTTCGTTCTGATGTTCCTCGTGGTCGGGTCGATGTCAACGATCTCAACGATCTTGACAGACCTGCGGACGCGCTGCCCTTTCACATAGAGCTGTGACTGGATGCTCATAATGTCGAGAGCCTGTATCATCGCTCTCGGAACACTGATCGGGGGATTTTCGAGACGGTGTATCGCAGATGCGACCGAATCAGCGTGCATCGTCGAAAACGTCGTATGCCCTGTGCTCATCGCCTGAAACAGGGTGAGCGCTTCCTTGCCTCGCACCTCGCCTACCAGCAGATACTCGGGACGCTGTCTGAGAGCACCGCGGAGCAGTTCGTACATATCGATCGCCCCGCGGTCGTCTGCTGTGAACGCGTCCCTCGTCACCGAGGGAATCCAGTTCGGGTGCGGGAGTTGCAACTCTCGCGTATCCTCAAGCGTTATGATCTTCGCCTTCTCCGGGATGAAGAGCGATACCGCGTTCAGCGACGATGTCTTTCCTGACGCGGTTCCGCCAGCATAGATCAGGCTCTTATTGTTCTCAATACAGAGCCAGAGATACGCCATCGATTCGGATGAGAACGTGTGCCAGTTGATCAGATCGATCGGCGTTATCGGGACGTCTTTGAACTTCCGTATCGTAAACGTGCTTCCGTGAGCTGTTACTGCCGTTCCGAGCGTCATCTGGATTCTGGAGCCGTCCGACATAGCAGCATCGACCATCGGATCTGCTATGGATATGTGCTTGCCGCTCCGCTGCGCAAGCCTGATTATGAACGAGTCCAGTTCATCCTCCTCGTAGATCACCGACGTCGGGATATTCGTATATTTTTTATGATACAGGTAAATCGGAATGTCGTGGCCGTTGCCGGATATATCCTCGATGGTCTCGTCGTGCATCAGCGGATCAAGTTTTCCGAACCCGACAAAATCCCTGATAACGTAGTAGAGTATCTTCTCGAGCGCGACAACGTCCAGATCGATTGCATAGTCAGTCACTATCGATTTAACCTTTTTTACGAGGATCTCTTCCTTCTCTTCCTCGTTTTTGATATTCTCAACAAGGAGAATGTCTCTTAGCCGGGATCGAACCTCCTCGAGAAACTCCTCCTCAAGCCCGCTCAGACGCGGCTCGACCACCTGATACAGAAGGTCGTCGCGCTCGATGTTGTGTAGAACCACGATGAACGCGTAGGGCTCGTTCACCCACTGTCTGTCAATCTCCTCATATCCGTCCTTTCCATCGAATGAGACGAGCGGACCGTGTTTTTCGGGATCGTACGGCTCAAACTCCACTTCTTCCTTCTTAAAAAGCGTTCGAATCCTCTCTTTGAGTGGCGGCTTATCTTTCTCACTGATTTTCTTGTGTTTGTCCTTGAGTTTCTCGATATCGTCCTTAAGCTCGCTGATCTTCTCTTCTTTGACAATCTCCATTGCCCCATCCATATCGTGCGAGGTCCCATCATCGGAACCTGTGACTACGCCAGTATCAGCAGCACCAGCACCAAACGGGACTTTAGACCCTTTGAATATGTCTTCAGTGGAATCTTCGCCCATTATCTTTGAAATAACTCCCCCATCGTCATCCATGATCAATTAACCTCCACTAGTCGCGTATTTGCGCCACGTTCTTAATAAATTATCGGTTGCGGGAGCGGTGGGACTGTTAACCGGTCAGGAGTTTTGAATCGAAATTCAGATTGTTCAGGACATCCGAAGCTACGTTACGTCCCGCCTGCCCCCATCACCCGCCGGCAAGCACACCCTTTGTGCTCGGGATATCGGACCCTTCGATTGCGGCAGCCTTACGAAGCGCAATCCCGAATGCCTTGAAGATCGCCTCGATTGTGTGGTGATCGTTCAATCCGTCTGCTGCGATGTGTGCTGTAATTCTGGCACCCGCAATCAGCGAGTGGAAGAAATGCGCAACCATCTGGGTTGTGAGATCGCCTACGACACGCGACGAAAAATCAGAATCGAAGACCAGATAACTCCTTCCGCTGAGATCGATTGCCACGCTTGCAATGGCCTCATCCATCGGCACCCTCACATCAGAAAACCGTGCGACTCCTGCGTGATCGCCGAGCGACTGGAATATCGCCTGACCGAGCACGATTCCGATATCCTCAACCAGATGGTGATCCCCGAGCTCAAGATCCCCTGTCGCATGGATTGTGAGATCAAAACGCCCGTGCCTTGCGAAGGAGTCGAGCACATGATCGAGGAACGTTACGCCTGTGTTGATGTCTGATTTGCCGGTCCCGTCAATCACGAATGTCAGATCGATATCAGTTTCACGGGTGGTTCGGTGTATGGTTGCCCTTCGCATGGTCATCGATACAGCCGCCCGGTAAGCTCTCGCATGGTGGCTCTATTCTCTTCGGTTATGAGGTCCAATTTGCGGTCCATACCATCTTCCACGCCCTGAATATTGATCCGCAGCGACCGCTCCTTATTCTCAATCTCAACCTCAATCTTCCTGAGTCGTGCAACCGCACTCAAAAGCATTGCAGAGAGCGCACCGACCAGGACCATCGCAGAGACGTAGATTACAGGATCCCTGTTCTCAAGATAACTGAGCCACCTGAACGTCAGCACAAATGCCGATACGACCATCGTCGCTGAATATATCATATCCTTCGTATCCATCTACTACACAACCTTTTTCCGGCGATCTGCGTAGTAATCGTGTGCGCACATTTATAAATCTTTATGCACAGACATTTTGTTGAGACCGCATGACAATTGCTGTTGCGATTGTGACGATTGTGCCAGGATGCGAGATGAAATAACATGAAACGAGCAGTGATCATCGCAAAAGGAGATGTGCAGAGGGTCGGATACCGCGACACGGTTGAGAAGATCGCGAGAAAACTAAAGCTTGCCGGGTTTGTCGAGAATCTGAAGCCTTACGACGTCAGGATTATTGCAGAGGGTGAAGACGACGTTCTCAATGAGTTGATAACTCAAATCCGGATAAAAGATCGTCCTACCTCCCCGGTGTCGGTTGAAGAGCTTGATTTTGAGTTCGTAGCGGCGACCGGCGAATTCGAGTACTTCGAGATTAGGCGCGGTGAGTGGGCGGAGGAACTCGGGGAACGGCTGGATACCGCAGGCGCACTGCTACACCTGTCTGTGGAACTCGGAAAGGAGTCTGTGGAACTCGGAAAGGAGTCTGTGGAACTCGGAAAGAAGATGCTTGATAAGCAAGATCGGATGCTTGATAAGCAGGACGTGATGATCGAGAAGCAGGACGCGCACACGCAAGTCCTTACCGAGTTTCGCGATCAGACGCAGCAGAGCTTTGGAGTTCTGGATGTGAAATACGGGGCGATATCTGAAAATATGAGCCTCGTCATCGAGGAGATGCGAAAGGAACGAGAGGAACGTGAAGAATCGATGGATCGACTGACCGATGCGATCCTCGAGCTTGCAGAATCAAACCGAAAGAACAAACGATAGATATTGTAAAATCGGTAAAATCAATATCAGTGTACGATCTTCGATATGTCGAGTTCGAGAATATCCTCTGCGCCAAGACTTTTTAATTCCGGAATCAGGATATTCACGTAATCCTTCTCAACCACGGTCTCGATGGCATAATATTCGGAATTGTATAATTTGGACACCGTCGGTGTCTTCATCGCGGGCAGTGCGGCGATCAACGCGTCCAGTTTGTCGGCGGGAACATTCATGTCCAGCAGCACCTTGCCGCGCGCCTCGATCACCGCAAGAAGCAACGTCCTGATCTCCTCGATCTCCTTTCGCTTCACGGGATCGTTCCAGCTATCCTTATTTACGATCAGTTTCGTGACCGATTCGAGCATTACATCGATTATCTTCAGGTTATTCTTCCGAAGTGTGGATCCGGTCTCGGTCACATCGACGACGACATCCATCAGGTCAGGAACCTTCGCCTCTGTTGCGCCGTAGGAGAAGTGGATCTCCACAGGAATATTGAGTTTCTCGAAGTATTTTTTTGTGATCTTCGGATACTCGGTTGTGACCCTGCTGTGAGGTGCAATCCCGGACGCAGATTCGATTTTCCGATCATCCGGTACCGCGATCACGATCTTGACGATTCCTGCGCCCTGCTTGCTATATGGCAGGTCAGCAATCTCGACTATGTCTGCGCCGGACTCGATCACCCAGTCATGCCCTGATATGCCCACATCGAAGTAGCCCTCGGTCACATACATGGGAATCTCCTGCGGGCGAAGAATCTTCACCTTCTCGATCCTCGGGTCGTTGATTCGTGGGTTATACTCTCGTTCTGTCCGTTTTATTGTGAGATCTGCCTGTTTGAAGAGGAGAAACGTCTGCTCCTCAAGACTTCCTTTTGGTAATGCGATGCGCAACATCGACATCCATTATGACGGTGCCGCATTAATAGTCTTCCTGTTGGCTGGCGTTGCACCCAGATCGCTTCATTATTTCGTGCAGGTCATCGGTGCATGTCATCGTCATCCACAAAACTTATATATCAACGCGCACAGCACACAACCGAACCATTCATACCGGAGAAGAATGTTATGAAACTACCCGTCGTCGAACTACCGGATATTCAGGCAAGCCGTCCCACAATTCCGATCAACCTGACGCGTGTCGGCGTCACCGATGTCAAGAAATTGATCGAGATCGCACGCAAGGACAAGCGTCCGATCGTGCTCATCGCAAGGTTCAACATCTTTGTGGACCTGCCGCATGACCGCAAGGGTGCGAACCTCTCGCGAAACTTCGAGACGATCGATGAGGTTCTGGAGGAGGCGGTCGATGCGCCGGTGTACGAGATCGAGGAGCTATGCAGCGTCGTCGCGCGGCGTCTGCTGACCAAGCACGAGTACGCTTCCCGCGCCGAGGTACAGATGGAGAGCGAGTATGTGGTGAAGCGCGAGACGCCGATCACACGGATGCGCTGCCAGGGCGTGGTCAACATCTTTGCAGAAGCGGTCGCCACGCGAGCAGGTGACGATATTGCGGTTCGGAAACTCGTTGGCGCGGAGGTTCTCGGGATGACCGCGTGCCCGTGTGCGCAGGAGATCATGCGGGATCGCGCCAGAAAGGAGCTCGTGGACCTTGGCGTCCCTGATGCCACAATCGCCCAGTTCCTGACTCGGGTGCCCATGTCAACCCACAACCAGCGCGGGCGCGGAACCATCTCCATCGAGGTGCATGGCGGATACGACGTTTCGCTGGAGCGGCTGATCGCGCTCATCGAGAAGTCGATGAGTTCTGCCATATTTGAGCTTCTGAAGCGATCTGATGAGGCGTCGGTGGTCGATACCGCGCACCGGAACCCGCGATTTGTGGAGGACTGTGTTCGCGCGATGGCGCACTCGGTTGTGGGGGAGTTCTCGTACCTTCCGGATGATTCCCTGATCTCAATCAAGCAGATCAATGAGGAGAGCATTCACCAGCACAACGCATGTGCCGAGCGGTGCGCCACACTCGGGGAGCTGCGAGACGAACTGGCTAACATCATGCCTGTTGCAGACAAAGACCAAAGCATTTAAATCAATTAGAGAGATATATAACGCTTGGGGAATCAAATGGCTGAAACGACTCCTGCGTCAGTCAGGGCTATGGGCGGCATGTCATCGATGCTGCAGGCATTCATGAAACGGATCACGAGAACAGGTGAACTTCGATCACGAATATCGAGTTACTCGTCAGAGCTGCAAGAATCTCCCGATTCTAAATTTGCCCAACAAGACAGCTTGGATAGTCCGTTTCAGCAGGATTTTGGAACTGATTTTGGAACAACGCCACAAGAATTATTTGATTCCCCAGCCCCAACACAAGACCCGATGCAGGATATGATGCAGAACCTGATACAAGACACTTCGGACACCCAACTCCAGCCGGATCCGGGAAGTGGGGTTGCGACGGTCGGGGAAGATGTCGCTGCGATCAGGGAAACGATCGATGAGGTCAAGACCGTATTCTCCGCGCTAACCGATGTCGTCTATTATATGCCGGTAACACCTACGTCTGTGCCCGCAGGGACTGTGGATCCGGCAGCAATCGAGGAGATCAGGCAGAAGCTGCAGACCGTGGAGACCCGTCTGTCAGAGGGGGGCGTCGCGGCGATTACTGCGGAGGCGAAGTCAGACGATGCGATCTCAAGAATCTCTGATGTCGAAAAGACGATTTCCGAAGTAATTTCAAAGCAAACCGAGACCTCTGACCGATTGGTTGAACTGCATGAATTGGTCAACCGGAGCGGATCTCTGACGTCAGCGAGACTATCTGATCTGGCAGCGTACAATGATCATATCGGAGGTCTGTACGAATGCCTCGATGATATGTACGTGACCGTTTCCGCACTGACTGATGACGTCGGCGGCATTCTTGATGCTGTGGGTGCTGTGGGCGAAGAACGATCGAACGACGCCTGCAGACGCTCCGGATATGACAGAGACTGCGAGATTGCTGATGTGGAGATTGTGCCACCTGCAACATGCGTGAAACTGAAAGCTGTCGGGAATGAGGCGAGTCAGGTCATGATCGTTATGGAACTGCTCGATTTCCTGCTCGATCTGGTCGGACCAAACAACCTGCCGAGTATTCTTGATTATTACGTCGAGATCGGCTGGATCAGCGAGAATGCGCGCCTTGAGTTGCTTGCTTACGCGAGCGGCATGGAGTACTACTGCGAGAAAGCAGACTGGAAGTTGAGCGCCGAGGATCATCTGAAAGCCCTCTGGTTCATAGAGAATCTGTGCGGGGTCAGATTTGATAAAACCAGATTATTACGCGTGGAAAACGAGATCGCTAGAGTGCGCAAGGGAATCGACGTGCTGTACGAGATCTGACTGACGTTTCTTCGTTATAGCCGGCTCACGCTTTGCAGATGCGTTTTGTTAGCACGGATGCGATGAGGGATGAGAGGATTACTGCTCCAATGATTGATGCGTAGACGCCTTCATGAAATATGTTAAGTTCATATCCCACGGTTGCTGCCACTATGCCCAGACTCAGGCGCGAGTTGAAGATCGTTGCAATATAGGATGCTTGTTCAGGCATGTATTTTTTTGTTGCGATGTAAGTTCCGATATATTTTGATATGAAGCATATTATCACGAATAATGAGATTAAGATGGTATTTTCATAGAGTGTTGCAAGGTTTACTGCTGTGCCGACCTTGAAGAAGAAGATTGGTGCAAGGAATCCGAATGTGATTCCCCTCAGCTTGTCCCATAATTTTATGTGCCCTACAATGACACTGGAGGTGATTACGCCAAGAATAAAGGCAAGAAGAACTGTTTCGATTCCGATTGCTTCGCCTGCGATACCTACACCGAGTATCAGGAATAGTATTATCTTGAATTCAAACTCTACTGCGTTGCCTTTGTAATGACTGAATATTTTTTTGCCAAGAGATGGTACAAAGTATGAGAATACGGCGAATGCCACAATGAAGCCGATCGCAAGGATTGTCAGGTCTGAAAATAATAGGCTCAGTGCTATCATGCTCAACAAATCCACAACCATCGCTGCTGCGAGTATTTTTCTCCCTGTGTCGTCGAGTCGTTCTTTTGATCTCAAGAGCATGGGATAGACGATGGCTATTGATGTTGTCGAGAGCGCGATGCCTGTCAGGAGCGCCTGCTCATAAGAGAAGTCCAGGAGGTGCCGTGTAATGAGATAAACTGCGAGGAAGGGACTTAAGAAGGATGCGCTGCCTACCACCATGCTGCTTTTTGCGTTCTTTTTTAACACATCAAAGTCTATCTCGAGACCTGCAAAGAACATGAGGGCAAGGATTCCGAAGTCTGCCAGCACGTTGATCACTTCTGCACTACTGAAATTGAAAAAGTTGGCTGCTATAAATCCGGCAACAATTTCGAATATTGCGCTTGTGATCTTCAGTTCTATTGCCACCAGTCCGGCAATGATTATCAGTCCGATTGCTATGAAGATTTCGTCCATGTAAATGTCAGTTACTGAAGTATGGCAGGTCTAAAGAGTATTGATGCCACCGGCTCCCCGAAGTTCTTCTTGATACTCGCCGCCAGCGTTGCCGCCTCAGCGTTGAAATCTTCAAGCTACACACAGATGCCCCATCGTGATTAAAGATCGTTTATTCCATTCCCCCAACAGTTTCGCGATCTCATCCGTGATGACAGTTGCTTTTTGAGTTCCATAGGCTGGCACTTGACCATATCGGTTAATCGGTAGTCTTGAGTCTTTTTAATTTTTTTCTGGTCGGTTGAAAAAACATGACGCCAATCCTGCAAACACTGGCACGATTGGATTGGAGGCATCAGTGAAATCAGTGTTAATCTGTGTGACTAAAAGTTTTATTTGCCACAGATCAACACAGATTACACAGATTACACAGATTAACGGTGTAACTGGCTTTTTAGATCGATAGTGCCACATTCCCACAGTTGTGCTTACATAAGACAATCCGACGTTCCCGGAAAATAATAAAAAGTCTCATATTTAAAGAGGAAGCAGGTGTATTTGTGCAGGTTTCGCGGCACCACACAGATATCACAAGCATGCCCCGTACAGTTCCTTCCGCCTCGCTTCGAGATTCTCGATATCGCGCCCGGCATACTCAGCGGCGGTTATGACCCTCTTCCCGGCATCGTCTGCCGCCTCATAGACCGGTGCGATCCACTCCCTGTACCTCAAATCGCGCATAAAATGATGATCAGGAATGATCGTATGCGCTGGCGTCTCGGTGATGATCCGTATCATATTTTCGATGCTCAATTCAAGGCTTTTCTTCGAGTATCTGAACCCGAGCATGTACGTCATCGGTCCATCCAGTATGACAACATCCGGCTGCTCATCGATCACGAACCGTATCTGGTCAGGCATCGCCGGACCCTCGACATCGCTTGTATGGATGAACTTCTCGCCGCCGCATTCGATTGATGTCTGCACCACATAGCCAAGTCTCGGGTTCGTTCCATGACACACAGCATCTGAAAACCGGATCAGGGTCTTGCCATGCACAAATTCGCTTCCATCCGCAGTTTTTATGGATTTCGGGACGTCTTTTAACTTTTTCAGGAAATACGCTGCTCTTGTGGTCTGGCTCTTATTTATATTCTCTTCAGGATGTTTTATGTACAGAATTTTATCTCCATACAGCATGGGTTCTTCCGGGTTGTGATGGTCGTAGTGGTAGTGCGAGACCACGAGGACGTCTGCACGCGCTGCATGATCATTGATATCCTGCCACAGTTCCCGTTCTCTCTTGATCTCCAGCGGATGCGGAGGCAGCCGGTGTCTGCTCGGACCGAGCGCAACGCCAGGATCGATCAGGATGGAGAGATCGTCTGTCTCCACAACGGTCGCCATCGATCTGGCGCCGAAGCTGTCGAATGCGAGTGGTGTTATCTCCATGCGATCATCTATTTCAAAGCTTCATCATTTATCAACATACCCCCTCCCGCGCAGGAATTTTCCGCACCCCCTCTTGCCCGCTCTTAGATCCATTCACAGTAACCCGGTTATCCGCCGTTTGACCTCAATAGAACACATCATCGAAATCCGGAAGTGTCTTGATCTGGTGTTGAAGCGAGTTTGTCCATACATTCGCAAAGTCGTATCTTCGGACTTCGGGATTTGCAGTAGATGTTTGCGATTGCGAGAACCTCGCCGTTTGAATCGAGGATCGGTATCAGGCTTCGATCGTACCACCGCCCCTCGAAGCGATCGATCGCCGCCCACGAGTTGCACAGTTCGGAGGAAGTCAACACCTCGACTGGAACTGTGCCACTTCTCGCGTCCGGAACAAAGAACGGGAATCCGTAATACTCCTCCATGCGCCCGCGCACAAAACCGCTGATCCACTCACCCTTGATCCCTGCGATTACCCTGTGATTCGACTCCCCCGGCCGCAAGGTGCCGTAAACCGCCAGCCGGTTCCCCGGACTCCCGAGTAGCAGTTCTACTGACCGCAACAGGTGATCCGGTTCGAGAAGCAGAGGGTTGATGTCCATACCCGTCCGTAATACGTCCAGTCCCTTGAAAATCGCTTCGTGTGAGCTGGTCTCGTCGCCATCTCTGCTGTAAACTCGTGCTTCGTTGAAATAAGCGATTGATTCGATTAAATATCGCTCTGCGCCTCTTACCTGCCACCAGTTCTCTGCCACCGTCACTCTCACACTGTCGCCCTTCTCTGATCGATCCGATCTCACTCAATTGACTTGATTGACTCGGTTCTCTATTGACTTGATTGTGAACCTGATAATGCGGGGGGTGGGATTCGAACCCACGAACTCCTACGAGAATAGGCCCTGAACCTATCGCCTTTGACCTGGCTGGGCAACCCCCGCACGTTAGTTAGCTTAAACCTGGGCTATCGGAATCACCGGAATCGGTTCAGGTAGCATGGTGATCCATTTCCATTTCCATGTCAATCACACTCAGGTACCCATCCAGTGCTTCCGCCCGGTCACTGATATTCTCGGCAGACCGCGTGATCAGTTCCCTGATCGGAATCGAACCATCGGTTTCGGCGGTTACTATGAACGAATCCGGATGCGTTCCGACTTTGATCACATCGTATATCTTATTTAGTTCGCAGACACCCTCGCACAATCTGCAGAGCGAACATGCGCGTTCATCGACCACCTTAACAACGTCGTCCGCGATAACAAGTACGCCGCGCGGGCATGCGTCCACACACATACCGCAGGCGTCACACTCGTCTGATATTGTGATCTTCGGCACGTTCTTGTATCCGCACGCAATTCCAGCCTGCCATTTCGCGTGATCGTGTCCGGTTCCCAGCCGCGCGATCGCCTCAAGCGAGATCCGGTGCCTTTCCGACAGTTTGATGAGCGGCACGACCTCTGCCGGCATCACAGATGGGTCGGCGGAGACCAGTTCTGTGGAATATACGGTCTTCGGCCCCTCTGCGGACAGCGTGAGTGAAACCTGACACTGCGAACATCCTTCCCCCCCACAGCTGCATTCGGAGGGGAGAACATAAGAATCGAGGTCGGTTATGAGTGGAATCAATCCGAGCCTGAGCGCAAGTTGCTCGTCGAAGAGCACCGACGTGTTGTCGTAGATGTTCACATAATCGATTGCGAGCGTCGGGACCTCTGCAAGCATAGCGCGCCTGATGCTGTTTACAAACGCGGGCGCAACACCTGATAGTACGAACTTCGCCGCGCGATCACCCAGTTCGATGATTTCTACCTTCATTTAAGATAACCTTGTGTTGCAAGATGCGCATTCAGATGCGCGACACTCCTGTACTCGCCGCCTTTTGCCTTCCTGTACACCTTGCAGTACACGCTCGGCGGAAGTGTGCCATCGCCGCGTAGTTCCTTTAAGCGGTTACGAAGCGCACGAATCTTTGTGATCCATACCCTCTTTCGTGGCGTTCTCGCATACTTTTTACCCTTCCGAGAGCCGTGCCCGGACCTGCGTCCGTATCTGCGCTTCTCATCCCTCAGCCGGGCGCGTCCGCGACTTACGCCTTTCTTTGGCTTTGCTTTGATCGCATCCGACTCGATCAGGGATCTAATATCGTCTCGCGTGGTCGCTTCCGCGATCTCTGCCGCTTCATCCGGGTTCAGCCAGATCCTGTGCGCTCCGACTCCGAGGACGTTTGCAGCCATGCGCCGTTGATTGGATAGATCAGTCATTTATGCACCTCTGCTGCTTCTTCCGGTGCCTCTTCCAACACCACTTCCGATATCTCTGCCGGTAGCGGATTCAGGATTCTGATCTCTCTTGCGGTTGCAACCTCTTCAATCATCATCCGTTTCCTGACGCCGACGGTACGTGCGATCCGCGCAACCTGATACGACGGGTCGATCGACCGGAGGTCATCAGGATTTCGCACCAGAACCTCCTCAAAACCCGATGGATGTAGTCCCCGAACCGCGCGGGGGCTGCCATATCCGACCTGCGCGATCGCGCCTTTCGTTGCAATCCCTTTTCGTAGTTTACCCTGCAACCCTCTCGGGCGCCGCCAGTTGCAATCCAGTTTCTTCTTCTTGTGACCATCTGCTCGTCTGAATGCAGGCTTTTTACTCTTCTGTCGTTTTCTGACGTTCAACAACCGTCTCTTCTCCATCACAATCACCTATGACACCAATCCCTTTGCGACCACGTATATTCCGTCCTGAAACACCCTCGGATCGCGGGATTTGATCTTTGTTGCCTGCTCTATGTTTGCTACGGTCTGTCCGACCGACTCCTTGTTTATGCCGGTTACAATCACCTGATCTCCGGCAACCTCTACATCGACCCCGCCCAGTATCGTCGCCACCCGTTCCTTCTTCTCTCCGAGAAAGTTGCCTATTACAAATCGGTTCCCCTCAATTTGCAGTTGAATCGGGAAGTGTGAGTAGACCATCTTCATCTGGTATCGGTACCCTCTGGTGACACCATCGATCATATTTTTGAGATGGGATGCCAGTGTACCGATCATCGCCTTCTGTTTCTTTCTGACGCTTGTGATATCGGAATCGACGCAGAGATCATCCTCGATGTGCTGGATCGTGATATGTGGATACCAGAGCTCGCGGGTCACCTCTCCTCTCGGACCCTTTATTGTGACCCGCCTGTCAGTTACCGAAACAGTCACATCATCCGGTATCACAACCATTTTCTTGAGTTCTTTTGCCATTTTTCACACCTAATACACGTAAGCGAGGAGTTGACCTCCAACCTTCTTCTCTCGCGCCTCGTAATGCGACAACACGCCGTTTGGAGTCGTCAGGATCAAAGCACCGAAGTTTCTTGCCGGCAGGAACCGTTTCTCCCATTTCTCAAATTCGGCAAGTCCGGTTGCGATTCTTGGCTTGATCACCCTGCAGTTGTTGATCCTCCCGCGTAGATCGACCTTGAAGACGCCGGCTCTTCCATCATCGATGAACTCGAATTCTCCGATGAATCCCTGATTTTTCATCACATTCAGCACGCTGCTGATGAGTTTTGAAGCGGGGCGTATTATGCAGCCCTGTTTTCCTGTGCTCTCTGCATTCTTGATGGTTGATAACGCATCAGCAAGCGGATCTAGTAGTACCATTTAATCACCTCAATTGTATTTCTCAAAACCCATCTCTTTTGCGATTTCCCTGAAACACTGGCGACAGAGATATATGCGGTATCGCCGAATCAGTCCCTGTTTCCTGCCACATCGCTTGCACACATTCGCACCACGTCCGAATTTGGTATGATCGCTCATTCTATAACCTCTATGTTGTATCGATCGCACATCCATGCCAGCGTATCAGAAGCAGTCAATCGGTGTTTCTGCGACACCTTATTCTTCTGGATGTGGCGCCTGCCGATCCGGTATCCGGGTCGCTTGAACGTCATGCAGACGTCCATCCCAAAGATGCCAATATTCGGATCGTACGACATATCCGGGAAATCGGTATGCTCCTCGATCCCAAATGATACGTTGCCGGTATTGTCGAACTGGGACTGGTATAGTTTGTAATCGATGATCGAAAGTGCAGCGTCGATGAACGCGCGTGCCCCGTCCCTCCGAAGCGTGACCTTGCAGCCAATCGGCTCTCCCATCCTGATTCCGAATGTGGGGATACGGGACTTCGAGATCGTTCTCACGCACTTCTGACCTGTGATCGTGTCGAGAATCTTCTCTGCATCGACCAGCCGCTGCCCGCTCTCGCCTACTCCGATATGGACAGTCACCTTATCAATCTCGATCTCACGCATCGGATTACTCAAATTGCATCACCTTTGGTAGCTGCATCTGGCTTGGCATCCGGCATCTCTATTTCAGGCTCGTTTTTCCCGACCACGTAGACATAATCCTCGATCGTCTCAAAGTCATATCCGCTCTGAAGAGCCACCATGTTCGGCATCGAGCTTCTCGTCTTTCGTACGTCTTTGATCGTTGCAAGCTCTCCTGAGTGTGCGCCGCCGATTATCAGGGCAAGATTTCCTGGTTTGTATACGAGATGTGTTATAACTTTCTTATCAGGAACCGAGATGAGTATCGAATCAAAGGTACGATATGCGTACTCATCGGAAATGATGTTTGAACCGTCATGAAGGTTTAACTGTACGTTTCCCCCCTTAACAATCGTCTTATTTGCGATTCTGCACAATTTAATATCAGGATCACTGATTGCAGTGAGACCAAGTCTCTGTTTTGCATCCAGGAGTACCCGGTATGACAAGCCAATCTCTGGCATGGTTATAGCGTCGAAGACCCCTACCGGGAACTTGTAATCGCGTCTGACAATACCATCCACAAGGACGCTCCCGTCATGCAAAATCTTCTTCGCTTCCCTACTTGAATTTGCCAGTTTCAGCATATCCCGCAGTACCATTAGCAATGGGATGCTTTCCGATCCCGAATGTGGTCCCGGCGAGGCTTTGGCAGCCCATTTGTGCGTCTTCCTCTCTACATTCCACGCCTTTGGCATCGAAAGTCTTTTTTGATGTCTGCTCAACAAAATCACCCTTGTACAAGTGTCTGTTCTCTCATTTCGTCATCGAGATTCAGTTTGGTTATCATCACGTTCGACGGATGTATGGGTCTTGGAACCTCTTCTCCGTTCGCCTTAAATAAGGTTGCGCCATCGATTGCGAGCATACCTTTCTTCAGATAGACACGCTCGACTTTTCCCTCTGTGTCTGCGTGAGTGCCGCGCATGATTTTCACGACGTCACCGGCGCGGACTCCGAATGTTCTCCGCCCATACTTCTCTCGCAACGATTCACTCAGGTGGGCGCCCATGAATTTCTGTCTTCTGTGTAAAGGCGCCTGATATCGCGCTTTTCTCTGTTTTCTTGGTTGTTTCGATAGCATGATCATTACACTTTGTTGTTATGGTATATTTATGTTTTCGATTGCTCTATTTGCGTCGGGTCTCCTTCTTAATCTTTGCGACGGTCTCAAAGAGGGGTTTTAATTTGTTCTGGAAAAGTGGATCATGGCAAAAAAGATTCACCGCAGAGAGCGCAGAGGTTCGCAGAGGGTCGTTATTTTACTCTGCGTCCCTCTGCGCTCTCTGTGGTTTTTTGAATCGCCCCAGAAGATAATAAAAAGTCTCGGCACATCCGCCCAAAACTTGATGCCAGTCCCTGCCTATATGACATCCTCATGACCGTCCCGAAGAGCCACCCACGCTACCAGTCCCTGCACATACGAGAACGCCTCGTTTCTGGCGTCGCATCGGGGATCGCCTCGCAGGTCGGTCTGATCGCACACGGACGCGGCGAGGCGTTCGACTACCTGATAGGAGAACGCACAACCGGTTCTGCGATGCACGCAACAGAGGCAGCGGTTGCAATGCTTGCTTCTGCAAGGAACCCTGTCATCTCGGTGAACGGCAATGTCGCAGCGCTTGTTCCGGGTGAGATCGTCGAGCTGGGAAGAATTCTGGATGCGAAGATAGAGATAAATCTGTTTTACAGAACGGAGGAGCGAGTGTGCACGATTGCGAACCATCTGCACGAGCATGGCGCATCCGAGGTCTTTGGCGAGTATCCTGACCCCGATTCCACGCTCCCACTTGATCATCCCAGATCGCTTGTGTGCGAGGAGGGAATCGGTTCCGCTGATGTGGTGCTGGTTCCGCTTGAGGACGGGGATCGGTGTCAGGCGCTCGTTGACATGGGGAAGTCCGTAATTGCGATCGATCTGAATCCGCTGTCAAGAACCGCGCAGACCGCAACGATCACAATCGTCGATAACGTGGTTCGCACGATTCCTGCGATGATCAAAATCGCTCGACAGATGAAGGATCCCCCCTCGGATCGGTTGGATGAGATCGTCTCGCAATATGACAACAGAGAGACGCTTATGGCTGCAATCGAGGAGATATGTGGCGCATATTCGGAAAAATCCGGGGAATTTTAGATTCTCATCTCAAAAATCATCCGGATCGTAAACAAAGAAACTTTTCCACATGCCTATTATCTCAAAGCCGACTGCGCCCTCTCACACCGTCACCACATCAACTAAATCCCGCCCGCAACCAGCCCAACCCATCTCTCGACAATCCCGAGCCCATCCGGCGTCAGCACAGACTCGGGATGGAACTGCACGCCCTCAATCGGAC
>JAGGRW010000194.1 GCA_021159385.1 Methanosarcinales archaeon | reverse complement strand
CTCAGAAAAGGAAAGGGATGAGCAGATAGGGTTTGTAATTAAAAAGCGTAGAGTTGCGAGATATCTCGAAACGATTGGCGAAGAAGGGAGCTTAAATTTTGTGATACGGCGAAAAAAGGGATTTGAGGACGTGAAAACGTACGACGGCTATCAGGTATTCGTGACTACCGAATTCGACCTCAGCGAGAGGGAAGTTGTGAAGTCGTACAAAATACGGGATCAGATAGAGAAAGCGTTTGCGGACTCTGAAAAGTACACTCAGGACTCACATCCACAGAACGTCAGAACAGAGGAATACGTCCTGGGAAACATATTCGTCTGTGCAACAGCGTTTCAGTTGCGTTCGGTACTGGAGATGAAGCTTAAAGATAGGGGTGTGGATATGAGCGTGGAAAATGCGATGAGAACACTGGAACGGTTGAAAGCTGTGCATATCGTCGTTGGAACGGGTGACGAGATAGAGGTTCACAGGAAATTGAGCGGGCTTGATTGTGAAACACGGACGCTGGTCGAGATGTTCAGCATGGCTGATGACGGTAAGCTTCCGGATGTTGAGGTGTAGTGCGGGGTTTATATAGTGCTAAAGATACGTAGTAGTATATGGAGACCCGCAGCGTCTCAATTATCCGCTGCTGCGTCCCAAATTCCTGAAACCCGAGTTCCGGAGCCCTGTGGAACTCACGCCGGAGCCGAGCATATTCAGTCCGCAATCTCGATCTTAATCTCTGTCAAATCCCATCCCTGCCAAAAAACAACCGACGAAACCGGGAGGCGTTCTTTCGAAAAGCCACCCGATCTCGCTCATTTCATCCTGAACTGTCGTACTGTCGTGAACTACCGTGTCAGATCATCCCGCTACCAAACAGCCCGGCAAAGAGTATCGCGATGATGTTGACTACCTTGATGAGTGGATTCAGTGCAGGTCCTGATGTGTCCTTGAATGGATCACCGACGGTATCGCCGACCACTGCCGCCTTGTGTGCGTCAGAGCCTTTACCGCCGTGTGCGCCATCCTCGATCAGCTTCTTCGCGTTATCCCACGCGGCACCGCTGTTTGACATGAATAGCGCCATCAGCAGACCGACAACGATGATCCCGATGAGAAGCCCGCCGAGCGCAACCGGACCAAGCACGATACCGACTAGAAGCGGCACACCGATTGCGAGAATGCCCGGAATTACCATCTCTTTTATTGCAGCCTTTGTCACGATATCCACAGCCTTCCCGTATTCTGGTTTTGTGGTTCCTTCCATGATGCCCGGAATCTCCCGAAACTGCCTTCGCACTTCTTCCACGATCTCGAAAGCGGCTTTACTGACCGCATTCATCGTAACAGCACTGAACAGGAACGGGAGGAGCCCTCCGATGAAGAGCCCGACTAACACCATTGGGTTGTCAAGACCGAGCGCACCAGCGTCAACAAGATCCACCTGATGCCTGTAATCCGCAAAGAGTGCGAGTGCGCCGAGAGCGGCTGATCCGACCGCATAACCTTTGGTCACCGCTTTCGTGGTGTTTCCGACGGCATCGAGTTGATCGGTCACATCTCTCGTGCTCGGTGGAAGCGCAGCCATCTCTGCGATGCCGCCTGCGTTGTCTGTGATCGGCCCGTATGAATCAAGAGCTACGACAATCCCTGTCGTCGAGAGCATCGCGACCGCCGCAATAGCGATACCGTACACGCCGATGGCTGCATCCGCAATTCCGCCGACCACGATGAATGAGATCAGTATGCCGGCACAGATCACGATCACTGGCATTGCAGTGCTTTCGAGACCGACAGCCAGCCCCGAGATGATGTTTGTGCCTGCACCGGTCTCTGCTGCACGAGCAACCGTCTTAACAGGTCTGAATGTGACTGCAGTGTAATATTCGGTGATGATCACGATCAAAACCATGATCACGATCCCGACGAGTGTCGCATAAAAGAACCTGATATCGCCATCCATCAGCATGTCCGTGATTACATAGAACGCAACAATGCTGAGCAGTGCCGCGGCGGAAACGCCCTTGTAGAGCGCACGCATGATCTTTCCATCCTTGCCGAGCCTGACAAAGAAGATCGCAATGATCGATGCTACGATCGCAGCCGCGCCGAGCATCAGCGGGTATGTGACCGCGTTTGGGTACTCGTCGATCACGAGCGCACCAAGAAGCATTGCGGCAAGCGCGGTCACAACATAAGTCTCAAAGAGGTCTGCGCCCATTCCCGCGCAGTCGCCGACGTTGTCGCCGACGTTATCAGCAATCACAGCCGCGTTCCTCGGATCGTCCTCCGGGATTCCTGCTTCCACCTTGCCAACGAGATCCGCGCCGACATCAGCCGCCTTCGTGTAGATGCCGCCTCCGACCCGTGCAAAGAGACTGATCAGGCTCGCACCGAACGCAAAACCGATGATCAGATCGACGTTCTCAGGAACTCCTCCGAATAATATGTAGAACCCGCTTGTGCCGAGCAACGCAAGCCCGACGACAGCAAGCCCGGTCACCGCGCCGCCCCGAAACGCAAGGGTTAGTGCTTTCTCAACTCCGCCTTTCGCGGCATTAGCAGTTCTAACGTTTGCGCGAACCGAGACGTTCATTCCGATGTAGCCCGCAGCGGCAGACGCTATTGCGCCGGCGATGAACCCGGCTGCAATCTTTGCCCCGTCATCAAGCAGAACAAAGATCGCAGCAGCCAGAATGATCGCAACGATCGCAACCGTTTTGTACTGCCGGTTCAGGTACGCCATTGCACCCTCCTGAATCGCAGACGCGATCTCCTGCATCTCCTTTGTGCCAGACGGCTGCTTCAGGACAGTGCGTGCGAATATGCCCGCAAATATCAGGCTGAGAATGCCTGCCGCGGGCGCAAGATATAATAGTTTATCCATTTATAGTTCTCCGGTTTGTATTTTATTATTGGATGAGTGCTATGTAATAAAAGTATGCCGGCGCGACTCTGGTTGTCACTCGATATATCAGAGAGCCTTCAAGACTCGCCAAGCCGCATCTGCTTCTGCGGGCTCACCGGCAGGAGTTTTACCCTCGCAGCCCCCACACTGTCGCTCTCGTAGATGTGCAGGGAGTCCGCATAATCGACCAGTTTCACGATCCGGCAATTGTTCGGGCGGATCACCTCCCGATTCAGCATATCGATGATCGCAACGATGTTCGCCTGCCACGCGGTGTATAGATCGCGGCTGCGCCATGTCAGATGCATATCAACGGAATCGCAGCCAAGGTACCTCGTCACAATGCGCTGCAGACACGGCGGCGATGTGCTTCCGAGATCATTTCTGACCTGCCATGTGATCGCCTGATCCCGGTTCGATGTGATCCCGGAATCCTTCTGAACGGCGAGAGACTCGCGCAACTGTTTGATCTGATCGACTTCCTCGTAGATTGCGAGCCGCTCAAAATAAAGGTACGAAAACCGCTCCTGATCCGGTTTTTTGATGTACTGCGCAAGATACTCCCGTGTAAACTCCTCGCAGTAGGGATCTATGTGCTGGAACGGAAACTGCGGGTGCAGCTCGCGGTTCTCAATCTGGCGGATTGCGTCGCCGGCAAGCTCAAATAACACGCACGCATCACGTATCGGCTTCGGCTCGGACGTGTCGCCTATCGTTATTCTCATTCCGTCGCGCAGCACATGCCGCACGGCTCGCGCCCACGCATTGTGGAAGTTCTCCTCGCGTATCAGTATCGTCGGTGGTAGTTTTGTCATTGGTGTCGTGGATGCATGGGCAGGTCATGGATGCCGCTTTCACACGGCTATACAAACATCCCGTGCGGCTCGCTCTTCGCTTTCTTCACAAGCTTTCCCACCGCGTACCTGAAGTCAGCCATCGAAATCTCACACCTCCTCTCGCGTATCGCATTCATGCCGGCTTCGGTTGTGAGGATCTTCAGGTCTGCGCCTGTTTTTCCGTCCGTACTCTTTGCAAGGTGCCCAAGATCAACATCATCGGCAAGAGCCATCTTCTTCGTGTGAATCTTGAGAATCTGTAGCCTCTCCGACTCGTTCGGCACAGGAACCTCGATCACCCGGTCGAACCTGCCAGGACGCAGCAGCGCGGGATCGAGAAGATCGATGCGATTTGTTGCAGCCATCACCCGCACGTCGCCGCGCTCCCCAAAGCCATCGAGCTCTGTCAGGATCTGGGTCATGGTGCGGTTCACTTCCGCGGATCCGACAGTCCCGTCATGCGTGCGCCTGCCGCCGACCGCGTCGATCTCATCGACAAAGAGGATCGTTGGCGATTTTTCCCGTGCAAGCTGGAAGACGTCCCGCACGAGACGTGCGCCCTCCCCTATGTACTTGTGCACCAGTTCCGAGCCTGACATCCTGATGAATGTTGCGTCCGCGTGATGCGCAACCGCCTGCGCAAGAAGCGTCTTTCCGGTGCCGGGCGGACCGTGCAGGAGCACACCCGCAGGCGGCTCGACGCCGATTCCCTCGAAGAGTTCAGGCGATGTCAGCGGCAGTTCCACAGTCTCCCTGACCTCCTGAACCTGTTTTTCGAGTCCGCCGACCGACTCGTACGTAGCGCCCGGGGAATCGATCACCTCCATCACTCGCGCACGCTCATCGAGCGTAGCCGGGAGAATACGTATGATCGCAAGGTCGTTGTTGACAGCGACGCGCATTCCGACCTCCAGATCCTGTCCGCCAATACCACTGCCATCCTCATCGCCATCACCCCCACCGCGTTCGAGCAGCCACTCCTGATTGTTTCCGTGCTGTCGGATCAGCACTTCATCGCCACGCACCTCAAGAACGCTCGCGAGGAACAATGGCGGCTTCGTTGCGTCCTCGATGCGTTTCTTGAGCTCAGCCGCCTGCTTCTGAAGGGTTTTATTGACGATCACCTCTTCGATCAGCCGCGCCTGAAACTCGCTGTTCTGCATGCGTAGCGTAGCGATCTGGCTGTGCAGCGCCGCAAGCGTGTTCATCAGATCGACTGCGCCGTAATCCATCTCCTCAGCGATCTTCGATATCGCTTCTTTCGGGGTTTCCACTTCTGCGTCTGCGAACTCTGTCATGATCATTTATAGTTGCGGGTTTTGATTATAAAGATTGCAGTGGTGGTCAGCATCCCTGGCAGTTGTGCTTATATGAGACCGTCCGGCGTTTCCGGAAAATAATGAAAAGTCCCGAACATTTCGACCACAAAACAACTATATTATGACGGCACTCCCTCCAATCAAGCTGTTTTACCGATAAGCCTACACGAGTTCTTTTTTTAGGATGTCTACTGCTTTCACTCCGTCTTCTGTAATTCGAACTCTGTACGATGCTACGCCTGATGCACTCTCTTCTTTACTCACTCTGGTTGTCTCGATATAACCTAAAATCTCGAGAAATCCACAATTCCTCTTAACAGTGTCATAATTCGTTCCAACGGTCCGCGACAGATTATAATAGGTATGCACTTTTCCGTCCGATAAAGCCTTTAAAATTTCTATTTTCTTTACATCGCTGATTAGTAGGTCCGTCATTATGTGCATACAATCCTGTTGTGCACACGATAGGAATAGAAACATTTTAAGAAGTAATTCAGTAATATGTAGTGTACACTACAATTTAGTAGTCAAAAAGAAATCCGGCGTAAGAAGGCATATTATGGTTCACAATATAAAAAGAAATAATCCGGAACGCAAAAGCAACCCAAAAGCGGGGCGTTCATCTCTTCCGGAGCGGAGTAAATGGGAATGGATATCTTAAAAATAGTGATTGGTCTGCTCTTTTTGGTAGTCGCCACCTCCGGACTGGCGATCGGGGATTGTGACCGTGATGCCGCAACCTATCCGGATATGGCTGGTGACTGGATCAGGAAAGCCGATGCCCCCACTGCAGGTGGCTACGGAGAGGCGGTCGTCAGCACAGCAGGCAACATCTATATCGCCCAGTGTCGTAATAACCGTTCTGATCCAGTATTCTGGCGATATTGCCCGGAGACAGGGGATTGGGATCTCATGAATACATCAGGACTTTTCACCGGGGCATTTAGAAATGGCGCAGCTATGGCGTGGGACTATGGCGATCACATCTACGCTCTGTTTGGCGGTAAATACGGTGATAAAAATCGAACACTGTTTTACAGGTATAACATATCCGGCGACGATTGGGAGCGGCTGGCGGACACACCCAATGGGCAGGGCGCGGGCGATGCCATAACATGGTCGGAATATGATGGTCATGTCTACGCTATGATCGGCAGCAATGCACGTGAAACGGTATTCGCACGTTACAGCCACGATTCCTGGGAAACTCTGGCGTTTAATCCCAACTGGACGTTTACCGATGATGGCGCCTCGTTAGTCTGGGCAGGAGGGGAATACCTGTACGCGTTGCGAGGTGAATATGAAGAGACCGTTCCAAACGGCGATTTTGCCAGATACCATATCCTCGCAGGCATCTGGGAGGATATGACCGATCTACCTGAGGGCGATGGCGATGGCAATGGCAGTGGCGATGGCAATGGCGTTGGGGACGGCGCATCCCTGCTCTGGATCGGTAGCTGGCTGGACGGGTACAGCGATTGCATTTTTGCCATCGGTGGTGGCAGTGCAGACGGCGAAGATCCGGGATATGGCTTCTACCGTTACAGCATTTCATGCAACGACTGGGACGAATTGGAACCCCTTCCGTGTCCGGTGGGCTACTATGTTGGGAACAGACTGGGTTTTGCTGATGGGAGCGTCCATTACTGGCAGGGCGCTCCGACGAGTGAACGATGGATCTGTGGTGGTGCTGCGTTCTGCGTGTTCAAAACATCGTCAAAAGGCGATACCAATGGCGATGGGTGGATTACCACCGCCGATGCTGCGATCGCACTCAATCTCGCCGTCCGCGGCGGGTACGACCTCGCGGCTGACATAAACGATGACGGCGGCGTCACATCCCTTGACGCGCTCAGGATCCTGCAAGCCGCAGCCAACTCGATAGAATTGTGACCACGACGGTTCATAATCCTACCGGAGGTAGGATGTTTTTGATCAACCTTTTTGGAAAAAAGGTTGGCGCTCAGGATCCTGCAAGCCGCAGCCAACTCGATAGAATTGTGACCACGACGGTTCATAATCCTACCGGAGGTAGGATGTTTTTGATCAACCTTTTTGGAAAAAAGGTTGGCGCTCAGGATCCTGCAAGCCGCAGCCAACTCGATAGAATTGTGACCACGACGGTTCATAATCCTACCGGAGGTAGGATGTTTTTGATCAACCTTTTTGGAAAAAAGGTTGGCGCTCAGGATCCTGCAAGCCGCAGCCAACTCGATAGAATTGTGGCTCTCTGGCATCTTCCGTGACAATGAACCCGAGCTCTATCAGATTAACCATCTATTCAGCCGCTTGATATCGATTTTGCAGTATTCTTCCGGTCAGTTGAAAATATAATGAACCGCTGATAAACGCGGATGAACGCGGATTTGTTAATCCGGCATCTGCGTAAATCTCGCGTGCATCTGCGGTTAATAGAATTGAAAGAATCCATAGCAACCAGAAAGTAATAAAATCACTAATATCGAAGGATATTCCGTATTTACTTGGTTTATCCTGGAGATCGATTTCACGGGAATTACTAAAGAGCCAAAAATATTCGCAGGGCGGAAAGATGAATTTGAATTTTTGGATAAGAAATTGGAAGAAGCCAGAAACGGCAGATTCGATCATTTTCCGGTTCTTGGTAAATGGGGTATCGGCAAAACCTCTTTATTAAAGGAATTCAAAAGAATTGCTCAAGACAAAGGATTTACCTTCTCTATGTTATCATATCAATAAAATAAAAAAGAGTGGATGGACAAAACCATCCATCCCCTCGATCCTACCGTTTCAATTCCGTCTCCGCGAGAGATATGCGACAGCCATAAGCCCACCGAGTGCCGGCACAATGCCGAAACCGGGTGTTGCAGCTTCGCCAT
Organism: Methanosarcinales archaeon; assembly: GCA_021159385.1. Taxonomy (GTDB): domain Archaea; phylum Halobacteriota; class Methanosarcinia; order Methanosarcinales; family Methanogasteraceae; genus Methanogaster_C. Next base: position 11,260 of record JAGGRW010000194.1, on the reverse strand, counting down.
CCGCGGTACTTGCCTCTGCCTGCGCCCCTACCCGGCTCTTCGCCGAAAAATCGGCAAGATTCAGACTCTCGCCCGGTTTTGTTGCGCTGATCAAGTTTCCCGATGCGTCCTTCTCAACATCGTATCCGAGTGCCTCAAAGTCGATGACGTGGTCTTCGTGGCAGTCCACGCACGTCAGCGCATCCTCCTTCGGCGAGACTCCGTGGAAGAGACCCAGATATCGCTCAGTATCCACGTACTGGACCGGGTCGTAGATCTTGCCCGTCGCTACAAAGATCGCCTGGGTCATGTTGCCCGTCTCCTTAACAGTCTTGTGCCTGTACGGCAGCAGGTGCGTACCATCCCACGACTGTCTGCCCCGGTGAAACCTTGCTGCGTAGATCTTTGATGCAGGATCATCGATTCCGCCGACCGGCTTTGCCATCATCACGGCACCATCCTCGCCACGCACAACCGGATCTGCGAGATCAACGATCTCAGACATCCGGTTCCACCAGACATGAATCGGTGCGGGATTGCTCTCGCGAACGGTCGTCAGGTGGTACAAGTTGTCCTCGCCAAGATGCGTATCTTCCCAGTCGCGGGACATCTCAACAGTCTGCACCTTGCCATACGCTGTGACGTGACATGCGGTGCAGTAGAGCCGATCCGTGTGCTTATTGTACATCGAACCCTCTGCGTGAGGCTCGCTGCCGTGACATCTCTTGTCGTCGCAGGTGACCGGGACATCGGTATCATCGATACGCAGGTCCATGCCCCTGCCTGATACATGATGATTCACAAACGTGTGGCAGTCCTGACATACCATGCCAGCGCCTATATGGACATCGAGGTCTCGTGAGACATCGGTTGCACCCATCGCAAGTTCGAGATTGCCCCGTTTGTTGTTGTCTCCACCACTCGCCAGTGCATGGCAGCGCAGGCACATCTCACGCGTCGGCGGTCCGACATTCCGGGCTGCTGCTGTCGCATCAATCGACGGATCAGGACCTGACGCGGTCTTCTTGTAATTCGGTGCGTGACAGATCAGGCAGTCGATCTTCTCAACCGAAAAATCGTATTCGGGTAAGCCATAGCCAGCGTGACACTTACCACACAGGGCTTCATTTGATTTCACGGCGATGCAGAAATCGTTTACACCAACGAGTTTGCCTGTCGGCTCGCCTTCCTTTCCGACGACGTGTGTCGCCTCGCCCATCCACGTGTTATGGACCGACGTTACGAAGTCCTCGCCTTCCTGCTGATGGCACGCAAGACAGGTCTCAGCACCCTGATACTCATCGATTCCGGCGTGCAATCCTCCATCCGCAGCCGCTACGGCTGGCAGCGTCAATGCGATCAGCAGACAGGAAACAAGAGCAACGGAGAGCCTCACCGCTGTCGATGGTTTCGTACATGGGTGGATCACATTTTGTATATTCATCGTCTATTTCTCCTTCGTATATCAACGCAGACATTACGATTTTAGTCATTGCATCTACGCCATACATAATCTTGTTACGATAAACTACTTTAATCTTTGCGGCATTTGCGGTCACGGCACGCGTCTTCCAGGTCGGTCGGCGTCTTCCCGGGTGAGAAATTGAAATATCGAGTCGCATTCGTGCAGGACTCTCTATCGAGTGTATCTATCGCAACTCCCTGTTGCTCACCACCGATTCTGGCGATGCCACGTCCTTCAAGCACTAAAAACCCTCATGACCTATGGGACACCCATGAGCATGAAAATGCGGCTCGGGTGCCTTAAGCCCCGTCACCCCATATATGCACGAGACGAGCAACACGGGTCGATTACTTTGGCGGTTCATTCTGAACCCCGCACTAAAAACTGACCCCGGCAACCATTTAGTACCCATGAATGTTGCCCTTTCAGAAGAGCACGTGTACCAAACTTACAAATCTGCGCCACGCTCGATCTCAAAGGAGGTGAACATGCGGGCCATTCCTGGAGAGCTGCTCTCGGACTTGGTGTCCATAAATCGATGATTCCCGGCAGGAAGACCGACGTCAAAGACTGCCCGGGGACCCTCTATCTGTTCAGAAACGGACTGATTTCAGGGAGTTTTATTCCATCACGAGAGATCAGGGAACTGCGAGACCTTACCAGAACGCGGAGGAAGCCGGATGAGGCACACATATCTTCATGGACATGAGTTGTGCCCCGGAAACAATGAGGGCGAGAGGGAAGAAAAAGAGCGGCAAAACGAGGAGAGGAAATGATTACCCAGAAAGCGACACTGACGGAGTCCGCATGGGCGCAATCGTAGACCAAAGAGACTGCTTTTAGTGCCGTGTATCGCAACATCGCTGGCAGACGTGGCAAAAAGCGGGCTCTGATTGCGGTGGGGCATCAGATATTGATTGAGATATATCGCGTGCTGGAAACCGGGGATCGCTATCAGGATGCGGGCGCAGAAGCCGTTACTGAACGGAGGTTGAAGAATAGGGAACAACGAATGATATGGGAACTTAAGAGATGTGGATATGACGTCTCGAAGGTCGTGACATAGAGCACGACCCGGATTGGGAGATAACGCCGAAAACCAGGGCTTATTGTGACTCTCGGTTGGCTGCCTTAGCTATGCGGCTCTAAAAAGGGTGATCATCTCGAATTGCCAATAACGGCATCAGTGGGGGGTGTTGTTGTTCTGTGGCATTTGTGTATGGTTTGGGGCAGCAGATGTCGGAGGTCACTCTGGTATGCATTTTCACAAAAAATCGAGTGAAAAACTGCCCTTCGGGCGCAGGCTTGTGATATACCTTTTCACAAATGAAAAGATCATTTTATTCGTCACCGTTTTCGATACCAATCGCTGTGAAGAATCGTCTGATCACGACTTCTTCGGCGATCTTCATCAACGCTTGCTTGTCCTTCGTGTCGCTGAAGACACCGAGAGGAATCTGGGCGCCAGCTGTTGTCGCATGTCCCCCGGCTGAGCCAGCCTCGCCAAACGCCTCCGCAAGAGCGTTACCGAGATTCAGACGAACGTCGTTGCTTCGTCCGGATATGTAGATCTGATCCTCGCCGACCCCATAAACAAGAGCGGTCGTGATCCCCTCGAGATTCAGCAGATAGTCTGCTGCCTGTGCAAGCGCGTCGCGATCCCGAATGATTCCGGTGTTTGTTATCAGGTAACTTCCCTTGATCTTCCGGTTCCTTATCGCTTCTCCGAATATGTCCAGTGTCTCTGCCGAGATTGCGGGCGTCTCGATCCGGTTCAGGATTTCGTGGTCTGCAAGCGGATACAGAAACGCTGCCGCTGTCAGGTCGACCGGATTGGCGTTTCGCTTGAATCCGAGCGTGTCGGTGCGGATACCGTACAGAAGCGCGGTTGCAAGATTTGTATTCACTGGAACATCGAGTTCCTGAAGATATTTCGTCATGATCGTCGCTGTGGCTCCGGCATTCGGACGGATGTCTATATACTCGGCATGTATTTCCTTCATCTCTGCTGGATGATGATCGATGACAATATCAACAGCAGTATCCTTCGGAAGCAGGTTATTCTCACCCGGCATCGAGCAATCGATCAGCGCGATCTTCTTGAACTCGCTCATGGAACGCGTCTTCTGCTCATCGAGTTTGCCCATCTCGATCTGAAGCAGGTTCACGAATGCCTTATTCTCCTGATGACCGATCTCGCCCCGGTACAGTATCTCGGATTCGGTGCCAACGCTTGCAGCAATCGCTTTTAATGCAACCGCGCCGGACATGGCATCCGGATCCGGATTGTCATGAACAACGATTGCCAGCTTCTCATCGCCGTTTGCGCGGAGGATATCGAGGATGTTTGAGGCATGTTTGGCAGATTCCACACGTTCGAGGATGCGAATCGTTGCGTCGGAGACTATCCTCGGCGGAACGACCACGCGGTCTGCGCCTGCTGCCTCAAGCTCGCTCTTTGCAATCGCGCTCGGCGCGCGTGCGATTATCCGAATGCTATCTGATGCCTGTTTTATGGTTGTGATCGCGGCACCGTTTGCTGCGATATTTGAACTTAAGATCAGCACCACTTCGATTGTTTTGACGTCGATCGGATCGAGCAGGTTCGGATCATTGAGATCTCCAACGACTGCCTCAAATTCCTGTTCTCGCAGTGTCTCAACCTTCCCCTCATCCCTGTCGATCAATACAACCTTTTTGTTCCGGTTGGTAAGCTCTCTTGCGACTGCGGAGCCAATGCTTCCACTGCCGATCACAAGATACGGTGCTTGCAGCTTCTTATCGCCGTTGGTTCCGTTTACGGCTACTGCTTTTTCAGATCTTTTGATATTGAAACCTCCGCGCGTATCAGATGCCTAATCATATAAACCTCTTTCGCTGGTGCGATGACATACTCACAATCGCATGTCGTAAATATCCTGTTTTCGTGTTTGCATCGCTTTTGGGTCCGGTCAGAACTCCCGGTTGACCATATACTCCGCCCACATCAGGAGAAGATCCCTGTACTCCGATTCCGGCACGGTTTTCAGGAAGTCCTTTGCCTCAGCGATGTAGCTCTCAGCAAGTGCTCTTGTGTGCTCGATGCTCCCGAGTTCCCGGAAAATATCCACAGCCTCGCGTATCTCCTCGTCGGATGCGCTTTCGTTTCCGAGTATCGTTGATAACCGTCGTTTCTGCGCATCATCCGCGTTCACAAAGGCATGGTATGCGATTAACGTCCGCTTCCCTTCCCTGATATCCGAACCAACCCCCTTCCCAAGTTTTTTCGCGTCCCCGGTAACGCCAAGAAGGTCGTCCTGCAACTGGAATGCTGTACCGCATCTGCCTGTGAACTGGGAGATCGAATGAACAAGCTCATTCGTCTCGTCTTTTGTGTTGAGTCCGATCATCGCGCCCGCTTTTCCGGCAAACTCATACAACGCACCCGTTTTTTTCCAGAGCATCCTGAGGATCATCTCCTCGTCAAGCGTCTCGATTTTGGACTTCGAATACACGAGATCGTTGGTCTGCCCGGACAGTAGTGTCAAAACAACATCAGTCTCCATCATCCTGATGAGGTACAGTACGACGTCGGAATCGACGCCGCGCGCCTCCAGTTCCGACAGGATCGAGACCGACCAGCCCTGCTGGACATCACCTGCGAGTATCGCGATCGATGTGCCGTAACGGGCGGCGTCGTCACCGGAATAACCAAGATCAAGCGCCCTCCTGCGAAACTCTTCGTGTACCGTGTATCCGCCGCGCCGCCGAAGGTCCCTATCGATTACGTCATCGTGCACAAGCGTCCACGTATGAAACACCTCGATTGCGGCGGCGGCGGGAAGTGCAATATTCTCATTGCCGCAGGCAGCTCCGCACGAGAAGAGGAGAACAGCAGGTCGGAGCGACTTCCCCTGCCGTCCGCTCAGGTACAGGTAGACTGAATCGTGAATCCCTTCTCCTGTGAACCGATTCTGGAATCGATCTGCTCGGATGTAGTTATAAACGAGACTGCCGCGTTTTGCAAGTTCGCTTTCGAAGAATTCCTTCACAAAATCACCCGGTCACCCAAGAATCAGTTCCTCACCGTTTCTGAGCAGATGAACGGTATCCCCGAGCACATACCCGGTGTCTTCAGCCATCTCGACGTACGAACTGTGCATCACGAGGTTGCCGTGCGCCGGAATCACATGCTCCGGATTGATGATGCGCAGGAGCTCCCAGTGATCTTCTCTACATGCGTGTCCCGATACGTGGACGCCGTCGTAGATTCGTGCACCCCGCATTCTCAATTTCGTCTCGAGAGCGTACCGATTTGCACGCGTACTCGGTGTCGGAATCACATTTGCGGAAAATATCACCTTGTCGCCGGTTTCAATCCTGTAGTCGGTGCCATCCATCGAGATTCGCTCAAGAACGGCTCCAGGCTCACCCTGGTGCCCTGTGACGATCGGGAGGTACTTCTCCTTCCCCTCGGACGCAATCCTTGCAAACGCCTTGTCAACGGTCTTTCGCGTGCCGTACACCTTTAGATTATCAGGAAACTTGATATATCCCATCCTCTTCGCCAGTTTCACATATTTATCCATCGACCGCCCCATAAGAACTGGAATTCGGTCCATCTTCTTCGCAATCTCGACGATCGCATTGATCCTTGCGATATGTGACGAAAACGTGGTCACGATGATGCCCGACTCGGTTTCCTCGGTTCCCACGAGGACATCGTGAAGCATATCCTTTGCGATACGCTCAGACGGCGTTTTTCCGGTGATTCCCGCATTTGTGCTCTCGGTTATCATCAGGAAGACGCCTTCCTTCCCGAGTTGTTTTAACCTCTGTATGTCGGGCGGCTCGCCCAGCGTCGGCGTCCGATCCATCTTGAAGTCGTTTGCGTAGAGGAGAGCGCCTCTGGGCGTATGCAGTGCTATGAAGACGCAGTCGATCGTGCTGTGCTGCACCCGGATGAATTCTATCGAAAGATTTGACGAGATCTCCTTTGTTTCGCCGGCATTCATGGGAACCAGTTCATTTTCTGCGTTGAATTTGCGTTCTGCCTTGATCAGCTGTTTGATTAGTCCGATCGTGTACGGTGTTGCTATTATGGGCGCCCGGTACCGGTGCGCCAGTTTCGAGATCGCTCCGATGTGGTCAAGGTGCCCGTGCGTGCAGACGATGGCACGAACTGTTCCGTCCACACCCTTTAAGACCGTGTCATCCGGTATCGCACCCAGCTTGATCAGATCGAGTGAGTGCATCCGTTCGACCTCCACGTCCTCGTGTATCTGCACCTGATCGAGACGAAGCCCCATATCGAAGATGACGATGTCTTTTCCGACATGAAGTGCAGTCATGTTCCGCCCCATCTCATTATATCCGCCGACAGCAATAATTCCAATATCGTCCATTTTGTACTCACCTTGCCTGTTTGATCACTTTGTTTGACGAGTTTTCCGCCATTATTTCACCCTCGGCATCGCTATAATTTCCCGGATCTGCATATCAAAGAAGCTATTTGCATGACCGGGTCGTATCACGCATGCGACATCAGCACCCGCGCCTGTTCCGCCGATGGCGATGACCTCACTGTCGTCGCTTACCGGAATCATTCCCGAATCAGCAGCCATGATCGTGATCTCGACAGCCACCTTGAACCCGATCCCGAAGAGGCTCTTGAGGACGGCTGCGATCGTCTCGACTCTGCTTACACCGCCGAATTTCCCGGAAAATGACCTCTCCACTCCAGAAAGGGTGTGCGTCTGCGTAAAGACAGATGCGCCCATATCCTCCAGTGTTTTGAGATTGTCTTCGTCAAATAGCCATTTTCCTTCTTCTCTTGCGCCGTAATGAATCGTTGCGACGATTACCTTGATGTCTGTTCCTTCTGCTGCTTTCGCAGCTTCTGCGACCTTGATTCCTGTCGATCCTGTGGTACTTGCAACGACGATGTGCTTGATTCCAAGCTCGACCGCTCGCTTAACCGCTACTCGCACGGTCTCGTCCGTATTGACCGCACCCGCTTTCTCGAAGTATGTGATTTCTCTGTTCATCAGTATCACCGTGCCACCATGTTGGTGCCTATGCGACTGCCGGGATTCGAACCCGGGTTACAAGCTTGGGAAGCTCATGTCATACCACTAAACTACAGTCGCGACCATACCATATCCAGGTAGTGGGGGGTTATGTCTTTTGGTTGCGCGGAGATCGTCACCGGTGCGCTGTGCATGGGTCAAACCATTGGTAGCAGGAGAGCACAGCCACCATGCAACATTCAGCCGTATGCAAAATCATGATGATCAAAGTTCAAAAATACAATCTCATTCCAAAAAATTGCATAAATAATAATATAGTGACCCCACCTGAACTCTTCGTGTGCCTTTTAATCTATTTCTAAGTGGTTTTCCAATCTCTGGCTTTGTACAGATCTCATCAATCTTCTTGAGTGCCCTTTCTTTTAGAGCGTCATCTTTCTTCGTCAGTTTCTCAAAGCTTTTGTCGAATTTGGGTTCTGTGCGAAAAATAAAACCCATAAAATCTCCTTATAAGCTTCGGAGGTGGTTTAAAATGCCCTCTTTAGTTTTAAAAGTTTCTCCAACCCCTATTTTATATTCTTCTATCGCGTCAAGAGTCCCACCGACAATGTCATCATCATTTTCAATGACTGTAGATATGCATTCTTCAATATATTCATCGAAATTTATCAGTTCTCCAAATTCGGAACTTTTGCAGGGGGTGGTAGATTTCGCGTGTTCGATTATTTCAGGCGTTCTTTTGAACCCCCAATCATTTAAAACATCATCTAATATGGTTTTATCCCCGTCAGAAAGGCTGATGGTAGTTTTGTCTACATTCGGCTTAAAAAAGGATGCATCGTATCCGTGACTCGTCGTATCAAACCCAATCAGGATATCGCCACCAGACAGCAGCTCTTCGGTGTGGTCAACCTCCGGACTCCATGGACCGTAATAATAGTTGAAAAAATTTATCTCCGACAATCGTCTGCCAAATTTTTCGATTGAGTAGATTTCAGCGATATGAATCAATTTCGCAAGTCGTCTTTCGGTTAAATGTTTAGCTTTAAATGTAAAATATACAATAATATCCCTTAATTTTTTATCGACGATCTTCTCATGTGGCGCAGCATATATCATCACATTTTAATGACGCGAACTACGTCATAAAGGTTGAGTAAGCGAAGTGAAAGTGTTTGATTCGGTTGAGGTTGTATTTGCGTTCGTCAATAAAAATCCACCCCGTATGTGGGGCTGCCAACACCAGAAGAGTCCGACGGTCGCGGTCGCACGAACGATCAGAACATTCATATCACCTGACGCGGAGTATACAAAAAACGCGCAGGTAGCAGATCATGAAAGAAGCCATCTTCTATGAAAAACTCGCGGATGACCGGGTCAAATGTCATTTGTGCAACCATTTCTGTACCATCGCTGAAAATAAGAGGGGTTTTTGCTCTGTCAGGAAGAACGTGGGCGGGACGCTCTACAGCCTTGTGTATGGCAGGATCGTTGCGACCGGCGTCGATCCGATCGAGAAGAAGCCGCTCTACAACTTCCTTCCGGGATCGCACTCGTTCTCGATAGCAACAGTCGGGTGCAACTTCAGGTGCCGCTGGTGCCAGAACTGGCACATCAGCCAGATTGAGACCGGCAAGGAGCTGCCGGGTCATGACATGACTCCTGAGGACGTTGTCGGGCTTGCGATCAGAAACGATTGCAGAACCATTGCGTACACGTACACGGAGCCCACGATCGGAATTGAGTTCGCGCTCGATGTTATGAAACTCGCGCACAAATCCGGCATCAAGAACGTATTCGTAACAAACGGGTACATAAGCGAGGAGGCGCTCCGTGAGATCGCTCCGCACCTTGACGCCGGAAACATCGACCTCAAGGCATTCAAGGACGAGACGTACCGGAAGATGTGCGGAGCAAGACTGAACCCGGTTCTTGAGACAATCAGGCTCTACAGGGAGCTTGGCATCTGGCTTGAGGTGACAACGCTTATTGTTCCTGACGTAAACGACTCGCGGGCTGAACTGGAAGCGATTGCAGAGTTCATAGCAAGTGTGGGCGTTGAGATTCCGTGGCATATCAGCAAGTTTCATCCGCAGTACCGGTTTCTTGACACCCCGCCAACTCCGATTGAGACCCTGCACGAGGCAAGGGAGATCGGGATTGCGGCGGGACTCAGGTACGTGTACGAAGGAAACGTTCCCGGCGAGGGGGTCGAGGATACGTTCTGCCACAAGTGCGGGGAAGTCCTGATCAAGCGGTCCGGTTGGAGCATCCCGGAGATCAATATAGAGGACGGAAAGTGCGCAGGTTGCGGAACTGTTGTCGATGGTGTGTTCTGAACTTCCGGACTTGCTTGTTCGGAAAAGTTTTTAACTCCCGCAACCGTCAATCGTTCTGATGAGAGACTATTTCGGCATACGGATGAACGAGATTATCAGGATTATATTTATCGTCATAATTGTCCTGCTGGCCTATAGATTCCTGCTATTTGTGTTCGGGATAGCACGCGTATTGATCGTTGTGATATTAATATATATCATCTATAAAATTATCAAAGCGATTCTGTGACAACACGTTTATATAATCCAGCCGCTATGGTGGAATCATGGGACTATTCAAACGTATGGAACTTGTAGTGAAATCCAAGACAAATAAACTTCTTGATCGGTTTGAAGACCCGAGAGAGACGCTTGATTACTCATATCAGAAGCAACTGGAGCTTCTCCAGCAAGTGAAGCGCAGTACAGCCACAGTTGTGACAACGAAGAAACGCCTCGAGCTCCAGCGGGTGAAATTGCAGCAGAACATGCAGAAACTCGACGGGCAGGCAAAAGATGCCGTAACCGCCGGAAGAGACGATCTTGCACGTCTTGTGCTCGAACGGAAGAGGTCAAACGAGCTTGAGATCGAAAACCTCACTGTGCAGATCGGAGAGCAGGAGATCGAGCAGCAGAAGTTGATCGAGACTGAACGAAAGCTTTCAGCAAAGATAGAAGCGTTCAGAACGAAAAAAGAGACGATAAAAGCGCAGTACACCTCTGCTGAAGCGCAGGTGAAGGTGAAAGAGGCGGTCACCGGAATTTCCGAGGAGATGGCTGATGTGGGGTTCGCGATCGATCGTGCCGAAGAGAAGACCGAGAATATGCGTGCGAAATCCGCTGCGCTTGACGAGATGGTTGAACTGGGCGCACTCGACGAGATAGGCGGCGGGGACGAGATCGAACGGGAGCTTCGCAAGATCCGGACCACAGCTGGTGTTGACGACGAACTTGCGAAATTGAAGGAGGAGATGAAAAGATGATCATACGAATCATGAACGAGGGTCAGTACGAGGTGAACGACGATCTTCTGGACGCGTTGAACAAACTCGACAACGAGATCGTGGAACTGCTCGAATCCGGCGACGAAACGAAGTTTCGGGAGGTTTTGAGGGAGTTCGTATCGATGATACGCGAGAACGGGGAACCGCTCTCCGCAGACGTAATCGTTGAGTCTGACCTGATTGTTCCGCCCGAGGATCTCACACTATCCGAGGCGACGCGAATCTTCAGCGGCGAGGGGCTGATACCGGACTGAAACGCCCTGTGTCTTATCGGAGCTGTGGGGGCGGTGTCTGTGCGATCACGGCATTGCCGGGGGCGGTCGGTGATGGGCAGCCCGAACATGATGGAGGGGTGGTTCAGGGGCCAGTCAATGATGCGGGCAGGGGCGCAGGATGGATGTGCGATCAGGAGGGGGCGGTTCTGTGTGGCAGGCGGTTCGGGGTGCGGTCACGGCATTACTGCGGGGGTGATCAGGATGGGTAGCG
>JAGGRW010000171.1 GCA_021159385.1 Methanosarcinales archaeon | reverse complement strand
AGGAGGTATTGATGATGGCAACAATGAGAGGATTGCTTGTAGCAACTGTAGCAACAGTAACAACAGAACTGGCACGGAGGGCATGGATGGCACAGATGACACAGATAACACAGATGACGCAGATGACCCGGATTGCGATGATTCTCTCTGTTTTCACGATACTCGCGGCTCCGGCGTGCGCGATCGATTTCAGCGTTCCGGAATCGACCGTAACCGAGGTTGCAACAAATCCGGAGTACTACGACGGCACAATCACGATCGGGACGATCGGAATAGCAGGGACGCTCGTAAACATCTCGAAAGACACGCGCATCGTCGAAGGGAGCCATGCAATCAACGTCGATGCAAAAGATAGATCGCTCTTTCTGGGTTTTGAGGATGGGGACACCGTAAAGATGATCGGCGTCTTCTACCACAACAGGATCGATGGTGACATCTTCGTTCCGGAATGCGTACTCCACTGGCCCCCCACCGACTCCGGGACTGTTGCAGTTGCGGAACTTACCGGGAACCCGTCGGCGTACAACGGCAGGAAGGTTGTGATCTTCGGCAACCTGACCGACGTGAGAGAATCTGGCATGGGTTACCGGATGGACATCGAGGAGGACGGTGCACACGCCGATGTCAGGTTCTACGGGCGAACAGTGCTTGAGGCTGGAACCGAGGTCAAGGTCATTGGCATATTCGTTGGCGACACACTGTACGCAGAGACCGTTGCGAAGCGCAAAACGCTGCCGTTCGGGATCAAAGTCCCGGGGTTCTCCGGATTCTCGGGGCTACTTGCGGTCGGGATCTGTGCTCTTGCGTTTCTTATGAAACGTGGGCGTTTAAGAAGTAGCCAACCATAACAGTTGTAAAAAACCAAAACGCCAAAAAACAACGAACCATGTCAGCCGAACAAGATATCTTCGAGACGCTTGGTGAATGCGGCATCACCAAAAGCGCAATCATCGATTCCGCGATGGAACTCTATGTCCCGCACCCAGGCATAGAGACCGAGGAGCTTGCAAGAGAGGCGTTCGGACGTGAACTGGATTTTGCAGTATCCGACGCTAATATCTGCATACTCCTCCATGCGGCAACGCTTCTGGAGACAGAGGGCAAAAGCGGCGGACTGCCCGGACTGACCGCCGAAGAGTACGAGCGCGATCCTGTTTTTCTCATAGCAGACGAGGTTCTGGGTATTGCGATTGCAACGTACATCGCCGGACACAAAGGCATCTTCGAGTTCACGAGATTCGATCAGAAGAAACCTGGAATTCTTAAGAGTCTGGGACCGTTTCTGGACGATGCGATCGCCGGGTTAATCGGAGGCGTCTCTTCTAACATGTATTCGAGGAGCATGATGGGTATGAGGGGCACGAGAGGCACGATATAGATGGGAATTGAGATCGAGTTCACATCGCCATCGAACTGCGTCTGCGACTTCACATACAACTTCTACTGGCAGCATCAGGGGAAGGAACTGGAGCCGGATGGAGTCATCCCCGGTCAGAAGAATACCGATCACACCTATCGCGACCTTGTCACATCGCTTCGCAACGGGGAGACGATCCGCATCAAAGGCGATTGCGGCAAACGGCTCTGCTCAAATGCGGGCGCGGATATGCGCTACTTCGGAGGAACGGGCGCGATAATTGATACCGGGACCGTGATCGTGGACGGGAGTGTTGGCACACGAATGGGGATGGGCTTCGCGTCTGGCGAGATATACGTGAGCGGCAGGGTCGCAGAGCCCATGGGAAACATAATCGAGGTTGTATCCGATCTTGACGGGTTCAGGAAGTTCCGGTCGATAACTGACATTCTGCACAGCGGTCAGACGAGTGGTCTGCTTCCGCCGAACGTCTTTGACGAGGAGCGGCAGAGGCTGACGTTGAACGATGGCATTCGCAGGGACACGATCGCAGCACGATGCAGCGCCGACTGTACGATCGTTGTTACCGGCGACTCTGACCTCAGCGCGGGGATGCTTATGAAGCGCGGGGAACTCAGGGTCTGCGGGGACGCAGGGATGAATGCGGGAACACTTCTTGCCGGCGGAACTGTTATAATCGAAGGGGATGCGGGAGAGTTTGCAGCTGCTGACATGCGCTCCGGCATTCTGATCATAAAAGGGAAGGCGAAGGGGTTTGTCGGCGGCAAGATGAAGGGCGGCACGATATTTCTCAAAGGCGGAGGCGCTGTGATACCGCCGGTCAGGAAAGTTCCGATGGGCGGCGCGGACTACCGGCTGCTGATGCGGACGATGCGGACGAACCAGATCGAGGCTATGATGTATGTGAAGTACTCGGTCGATGGGGCGTGAAGTATAACCAGAGCACACATGAAAACCGCTCTCGGTTTTTGCGTCTCTTCAGAGAGTGGGAAAACAGAGGAGCCCCCCTGTTGGAAAGGGGCTCGCCGGAACATTTCAGATCTCTCTACTCGACCAGCACCTTCTCAGCCAGACCGTGACCTATTGTTATCAACTGCCCTTCCACTTTCGCAAGTACGTATGAACCCTTCTTCGACGTCAGTGTCGGCGACTCTCTTCTGAGCAGCGTAATTTCGGACCCCACGTTAAGCCCGGTTTTGTCGAACGTCTCCTGAAGGTGGGTTCCGCCGACGACCCGTTCTATCGTAGCCGCTTCGCCATCGTTCAGGTAATTGATCTGGAAGGACTTTCCGTCCCGGACCACGAACACCTTCGACGCCTGACCTTCGCCCAGCGTAATCTCCTTGCCCCCTGCTGAAAACACCAGTGTGCGGTCAGGAACGTGGCACAGGAATGCAAGTTCACTTCCCTTTGTGATGCCGCACTCGGAGAGAAAGCCTTCGAAGTCCTTTCCGCCCTCAATCGATCTGACGGTGCCCTTATTCCCGTCCTCCAGCATCAGCAGCGGGACAGTTTCTCCTTCCTTCTCCACATAGACCTTGTCAGCCCATCCACGGGCTATTATCACTTCCTTACCCGCTACTGCCAGCGAGATCGGTCCACTGTGCACATGCACCGGCTCAGTCGCCACCACCACGAGTTTGACTCCTTCGGTTACGCCGAGTTCCTCGAGGTGCGCCTTGACATCCGCGCCACCTGTAATCTCCCTGACCGTCACAGCGGTTTCAGGTTCAACATCTTTCAATGGTTTCATCATTCACACCTTCTTTTCTGGTTTATTGACCTTGCGGTCGATTTCATGATGTATTGCTAGGTGTACAAGTAACCTGCCCTAAAAAAGCTAGGTTTATTCCGGAAAACCTATTTTCCGCTTCCCAGCGTCCATGATACCGGGGTGCGCCTGCAAGATCATGAGCGCCAACCTTTTTTCAGAGAAAGGTTGATGGCTGCGCCGGTGCTCCGCATTCAAAAACATCCTACCAACGGTCAGGATTATGAACCGTCGTGGTCACAATATCAGCAGTTGGGTCATGCCACCCCGCCTCGCCCGCGAGACAGCATGCCGCAGATGCGATTCCCGAGAACCCTCCCAAATTCTACGCAATTTCCATCACCTCTCGTATCGCAAGCAGATCCAGCCTCGACTGAGGCGCAATCATCGCCGTAAGAGGATCCACGAAGAGAATGTTCTCTTTGACCAGATACCTCTTTGAGACTTCATCCACCTCGTTCATGCCGATCTCCTCTCTTTTTACGAACATCTTCAAGGCAGACACCAATTTCTCGTAATGCACATCACACCGCTTGCTACCTATCGTAATCTCATCTCCCAATTCCTTAACGAGCTTCAGTTGAGTTTCCAGTTCACCGATTCTGAATGTGAACATCTCTTTAGTTTTCTCTTCTCTGTTTCCGCAGTTTATGAATTCAACCAGGCAGACCGGCTTTCCACCGCAGTATTCCCACGCCACCCTCGCACCCTCGTCAGTAACGCCACAACCTTTCAAAAACGCGGCGGTAGTCTCGTAATCAAAATCATCCACCAGCAGATACCTGCACCGACCTTTGAGCATCGCTTCAGAGTAAACGCGCTCCAGAAAGATCGAATCGGAGGTTGCCGCAAAGACGTGGCACAGATGCAACTCCTTTGTCAGGTCTATGAAAAAGTTGAAGAGTTCGTAGATGAGCGGACCATTCACTTTAACATCCCCTATCTTTTGCAGTTCATCTAAAACCAGTACTGGCTGCTTACCTGACTTTTTCACCTCTTCAAAAAGTTTTATCATGTACGAAAACGCGTTCTTTGGCTTATTATCCTTGAAAACGTAATCTATAAACTCCTTCGTTATCGGTATGCCTGTAATCTTAGTTGCAGATGAAATTAGCTCTGCAAGCGTCTCTTCCCCATCCCTCACCGTCCTATCAGTCGCAATCTCCATCTCAAACAGCGATTCGATAAAATCATCGTAACTCGATAAAAATTTAGTTCTGAGATTTATGTAGAATACAACATACTCCTCTGACAGTTCGCAGGTCAGATGGGTGATCAGTGTGGTCTTTCCACTGTTTATCGGTCCGTAGACAAACGTGATCAGCGAAGGTTCTGCATCCAGAATATTTCTGATCTCCTGTTTCTCCTTTTCACGGTTGTGAAATTCTATTCGTTTCATGTCATTCTCCTCCTTCTAAATCATGCCCTGCGTCTCAGCCGCCGCCCCTGCTACCGCATTCGCATAACCCGCGCCGTCAGCCTCATCCGCAGGGAAATCCACTGCGGTGCACGCGCTGCCGGCAAATAAAAAAGCAATGCCAAGAAGTACAACAAACGTTATCGAAACGTATCCTTTTTTCATAAGGCAACACCTCTGATGACGATGAATCCATTCTACTTAAGTGTTACTGATCCTCGATGAACGGCGGTTTTTCAAGCGGTATCGAAACACTCCGGCGCTCTACATGCTCAGACGCATTCGCGGTAACATTATCACTCACGTTCGCGGACGCGTCTGTGGTGTTATTGTCGGCTACCTGTATGCCGTTCTCGATGCAGCCGGATAGCACCAGCCCGACGAGCACGATCATAATCAACAGAATCTTTCCAGTCATGTTACACCATTGCTTTGCCTCGTATGTTCAGCTCTCTGGTACTTCGCGTTGCACGCACCCTTCCACTCTTCTGGAAAATTTGGTTATGGTAAGGAAGATTAAACCACAGAGCGCGCAGAGGATCACAGAGAGTTGTTATTTTTATCTTTTGTCCCCTCTGTGTCTCTCTGTGTCCTCTGTGGTTTTCCGAAACCCTAAAATCGAAAGTATCAAAAAGTCTCCAGAGGCTTGGTCACTACAACGCGAGATACTAAAGACCCAATCTTTACATCCCCATCAGCCAGATAACATAGCAATTACATGTTTCTGGCACATCCGCACCTCCTACTGCTGATAATTCCCGTGCTCGCGGCAGCAGCGTATCTCATCCGCAAGGGCCACGGAAAGTGGATACTCATCACAAGAGCCATCGTCTTCGCACTGCTGATCGTGTCGCTCGCATCGCCTTACGAGCTGGTGACGCGAACAACCGTTGATGAATCGCCGAGCGTTACCGTAATAAGCGACCTGACCGGGAGCATGGCGCTCTTTGAGAACGGCACCGGTGAACGTGTGTACGACCGGCTCAAAAGTGCAACCCCGACCCGCATTCACCGGATCACAGGGAACCGGTCGGCGATCGGAGACGCTATAGCTGGGTGCGCTCGTGGAAATGACAACATCCTGCTTGTTAGCGATTGCAACAACAATTACGGGCTTCTTCTTTCCGATACCATAGCGTTTGCGGACGGAATCAACACAACAGTCTGCGCAATCAGGCTCGCGCCGCAAAGAAACGATCTCAGTGTTGAGATCGTCGGCGGGAAGGACGTGATCGTCGGGAGTGCGCAATCGTTCACAATCGTTGTGCGGCAGGCGATGGATGGCAAAGATACCGGGTACCGGCTCTCGGTCTGGGTCGATGGAGCGAAGATCGACGGGACTTACGAAAATCCGATCGTCCGGAGCGGGCGGGAGAACCGCATACCGATCTCACATACCTTTGATAGCGTCGGCTCGCACACAATAAAAGCGGAAATTACGCCCACAGGAGAGGATTATCGGTCGGAGAACAACGTATTCTACAAATCGGTCCACGTGGCGCCGAAGCCAACGATTCTCCTGATGACTGACCGCAGTTCTCCACTCTCACAGACGCTCACCGAACTGTACGAGACAACAACCGTCAGCCCTGCGGAATCGCTTGATCCGGGCAAGTATCTTGCAGTGGTTCTCGATAACGTCCATGCAAATGACCTCGACAAAGGCGAGATCGAACGACTCCGGGCGTATCTCCAAAACGGCGGCGGACTTGTCGTCGTCGGAGGAGATCGTGCGTATGACCAGGGCGGGTACTACGGCTCGCCGCTGGGATTTGAGGCGCTGCTTCCGGTGCGATCGAAGGAGAGTACAGGAACCGGGAAGAACATGGGTGTGGTGATTGTGATCGACATTTCAGGCAGTGTCGGCACGTCAAGTGGAAGTGGCTCTGCGCTGAGCATGGAGAAAGCTCTTGCAATCAGCATACTTCGTGGAATCAGTGCAAACGACTACATCGGCGTCATTGCATTCAATCAGAATGCGTATATCGTTTCTCCTCTGACAAGGGGCTTGTACAAGAGCGCGATCGAAGAGGATATCGTGCGGTTGAAGCACGGCGGACTCACGTACCTCGATGTGGCACAGAATGCCGCTTTTGGGATGCTTGCGGGGTATGCCGGCGCAAAAAGCGTGATCGTAATCTCTGATGGGCAGACAAAGAATGCGGATTCCTGCGTCAGCATCGCGAGGGACATGGCTGATTCGGGCGTAACCACATACACGGTCGGAGTCGGCGAGACAACAGACGAAAGTCTCATGCGATCGCTTGCAGAAGCGGGCGGCGGCATCTATTACAAGCCTACCGAATCGGAGCGGTTGAACGTGATATTCGGAGATAAGCCGGAAGAGCCTGCGGACACAACAGAAGGGGATTTTTCGGTTCTGGTTCTGAATCCGAATCATTTCATCAGCGAGGGCGTCATGCTCTCGGGATCGCTCACCGGCTACAACACAGTCACCCCGAAGGTCGGCGCACAGCCGCTCGTCACAACCAGTGCCGGAAAGCCGATTGTTACGGCATGGATGTTTGGCGTGGGGCATGTGGTCTCGTTTGCAACCGATGACGGCTCCGGCTGGAGCGGCGTTCTCTACAGTGGTGAAAACGCGGCTATAATCTCAAGAATGGTCAACTGGGTGGTCGGAGACCCGAGACGAAACGACGAGGTCGTGATAACCGGCGATGACGTCCATCTCGGCGAGCCCGCCGTAATCGAGGTCAGGTCAAGTACGATTCCGAGCATGAATCTGAACGGAAGACGGCTCGAACTCTCGCAGATCGATGAGGACCGGTATCAGGCGTCGATTCCGACCGATGCGCCAGGACTTCTGGACGTGTCGGGGTACACGATTGCTGTCAATTATCCTCTGGAGTTTCGGGACGTGGGCACCTTATACGACCTGCAGGACATGCTCAAGGTCTTTGGCGGCGGTGTATACGATGAGGATGCGACCCTGCCACTTCTCGATAACATGAGGGCGCAATCCACGCGCACCGTGCAGGAGCAAGAAGACCTGCGGCTCTGGTTCCTGCTTGCTGCGATGCTAATCTTCCTCTGCGATGTGGCTGTGCGGAGGCTGCGTGAGATTGCGCGGATGCGGAAGGGGTGAATGGAGAGGCTCTTTGATATTCAGGTATATTCAGGTGGCAGTGACCAAAACTCCGAACACGCAGGAATTCAATGCCACTACAACTCGAACCTGAACAGCCCGACCCAGTCTATCCCTTTACTCTCCCACAACAGCCCGAAATGCGAGGTCTTCCACCCTAACCCGGCATACCCGGCAGGTCCTGCGATACCGACCCTGGCGATGTAGCTCACGCCTTCATGCCGCATCAGCGACCTCACACGAACAACCCGACCCGAAAAAACCTCTTTTCTCATGATCATATCGTCCAGAATGTATTTCGTCTCGCCACCGACGGATGAGTAGCACGCTTCGTGGTGCTCATGCCCGCAGAGTATCAGAAACCCCCTGCCGAAGGTCTCTTCCACGTAGTCAAAAGCAAGTTCGGGCGTGTAGTAATATCCCGAATCGGCAACAAAGTCGTAACCCGCCTCTGATATTCTCTGCCACATCCGCATGTACGCTCGCTCGTCCGGGATCTCCTTTTCACTGTCAGGGATCGTCTCAGGATCGATCGGTCCCCCATGCACCGCCAGAACCCGGTTCTTTTCGTCTATCCAGTACTGCGGCAGCCTTTTTAAAAATCGCAGAGATCGTTTATTTTCCCACAATTCCAGATGCGCACCTGTGCTTTCAGAACTGCTCCCAAAAATCTCTTGATCCGATAAAAACGCCTCGTCGTGATTTCCCATGATCGAAACAAGCTTTTTCTCATCTGTTAGTTCAAGCAACCGCTCAATCGTCTCCACCGGATGGTTTCCCCGCCCGATCGTGTCGCCGAGGTTGATCACCTGCCTGACCTCGCCGTACATGGCGATGAACTTGGGGTCTGAGGTGATTGCAAGTATCGCATTCAGCGCACGCACATCGGCGTGAACGTCAGAGATTATCAAATGCGCAATACTCATGCCTGCATCCCGAACTCCCGCTGATCTCACCTGCGAGACCTTCTTTCATCTTCGCGCAGACCTCTTCGTAGCTCCAGCCCTGTCCGAGCGCCCACATCAGTTTTACGAGCGCAACCTCTGAGAGCATGTCCTCGCCCTCAATCGCACCCGCTCTCAGCATATCCCGCCCCGTGTCGTACACACGGTCGCAGATCCTGCCGTTTAAGCACTGTGACGTGACAACAACTGGAATCCCTTCCGCTGTCGCAAACTCGATCAGCGGAATCCAGTCGGCAGCAACGTGTCCAAGCCCGGTGCCATCGATCACAATTCCCTTGTAGCCGGAAAGACTGCAAAATCTGAGCAGTTCCGGGCTCATTCCCGGCGTATACCGAAGAATCGTGCATTTCGGCTCCATTCGATCGTGGAGCGCTAGTTTCCGTTCCCCCCTTCTGGCGTACCCGGTGAAAGTCTCGATCTTGCAGGACGGGTAGTCGATCCTGCCGATTGGCTGAGCGTTGATCGACCGGAACGCATCTCTCCGTGAAGTATGCATCTTTCTGACTCTGGTTCCGCGGTGAATCAGGCAGTAATCGTCTGACGTTGTCCCGTGCATGACCACAGAGACCTCGGCAATGTCGCTCACTGCAACCGATGCGGCGCAGATTGCGTTCATCGCGTTGTCACTCGATGGCCTGTCTGCGCTGCGCTGCGAACCCACGAGAACGATCGGAACCGGCGTCTTTATCATAAACGAGAGCGCGGAAGCCGTGTACCCAAGAGTGTCGGTGCCGTGAGTAACGATTATGCCATCCGCCCCCTTTTCGATCTCCTCTGCTATGGCACGTGCAAGCGTAATCCAGTACTCGGCACGCATATTTTCAGAAAGTATGCTGTACACGACCTTTGTTCGGTAGTTTGCGATCTTGCGCAGCTCAGGTATCGCATTGAGGATATCCTCAGCCGTGAATTGCGAGGTGACCGCTCCAGTGCGATAATCGACCTTGCTCGCAATTGTTCCCCCTGTTGAGAGTATCGCAACGGTCGGCAGACCCTCCTCCTCAACCGCACCTGTATCTTCCTCTGATTTCTCCGATCGGGGTGCAGGCGCCTTCTTTTCGAGCAGTTCGATGCATGCGCTCCGGTCCACGCCGACGTTGTAGCCGTTATCCAGCTTGACCACGATATTAATGGTTGTGCTCGGCATCAGGGTGCCTTCATAAGTCACGTTGTCAGTCGCAACACGTACGCGGTCACCCTGCTCTGCCACCATACCGATCAATCCCCGACTGAAATCATCTCAAACTGGCTTGCGAGGTTCCAGATGAGTGTACGAGTGTGCTGCGGCATGTTGGGGTCGTTTGTGATCTTGTTGAGGATGTTCAAACTGGATGCGGCGCGGAACGGAATCGATTCGTTTTGATCTGACAGAATGTTCTTTATTTCGTCCGCTGCACGTCGTATATTTCTTGGTACCGATGTATCGTCGAGGATACTGTCCAAAATAGCAGTACATTCTTCAACTGTTTCATTTATCGTCATTGGCATTCTCCGTATCCTGTCCCTGTTCGATTATGTGCATAGTATCCGTACTACCTCCTATTTAAAGATGGGTGATCGATATTGAGGTTATGGATGAAATCGATGTCATGTCAAGAATGCTCGAACTCGGCGGAACCATGCTTGCGGAACATTGCAGCTGCGGAGCACCCATGTTTCGGTATCGGGGGCAGGTCGGCTGTCCGATCTGCGATTTTAAGATGGTGCAAAACGAAGGTGGGAAGAGAGAGGACGTAGAGCAAAAACAGAAAGAGATGGTTAAAATTACATCGTCCGGTCTCGGTCGCACCATCTCGGAGAAGGTTGCCGAGATCGCGTCAGAGATGCGAGAAGAGACCGATCTGGGACGTGTCCGGGATCAGATGGATTGCATCGAGCGCGGGGTCAGGATTCTTGGACTGCTTGGCTCGGATTAGGTGACGTCCCGCATCGCGGTCATCTCCATCACCTGATTGCGGGGATCATATACAATCCCGCCGCTTTGGAACTGGTATGGTAGCGGACACTTTTTAATTCGGTAGTGTACCAATCCGGGATAGTTAATGGAAATACAAGAGTCCGTGTCATAATATTCGATAGAATGGTGATTATACGTACATGCTTACCGTCATGCAGAGTTTCAACAGAGGTCTAACGGTACAAACAACCTGTAATCTGTGTCTATCTGTGAAATCTGTGGCAAATAAAACTTTTAGCCACATATTAACGCCGATTACACAGATTAACAGTGTAAATGACTTTTCAGATTGATAGTGCCCCATTCTGGCAGTTGTGCTTACATAAGACCATCCGGCGTTCCCGGAAAGTAATAAAAACTCTCACCGTTCGTGCGCTGGCAGCAAAAATACATGAATCGGAATATCAGAATCACCTGAACCTGCCGACCAGATACACGGCAGCAAGAACGCATACCATGAGCAGGATCTCGTAGACCGGTACGTCCTTCGATCTACTTGTGGCGGCATCGTCCCCCCCTTCCCCCCGCGCATCAGGCGTCGCTGTGGCAAACGCATCCGGAAGCGAGCCCAGAACCGCAATTACCGGCGTCCCGGACACGACCACGCAACTGTAGCCATCGCTTGTAACCGCAACCATTGGGGCACTCAACGCCACAGTCCCGGGAACCGAAAAACTGATCGCGTACTCGATTTCTTCAGTCCGGTTCGCAGCAAGCGTTGCAGAGAGCGTCGTATTCCCTGAGACCAGACTTGCGCCCTCTGGCAGGACGTCTGTCAGATTGATGATCGCATCCCTGTTTCCGGTGTTTGTGACGTTCAGCGCAACAGTGACAACATCCCCGAGCGAGACGTTTGCAGGATATGCGGTCTTCGTAACGATTACGTATGCCCCGTCAACCGTTATCGTGGGAGCGTTCGACCGCATGGTGATATTCCGCTCGCCCATCACAAACCCTGCGACCGCGCCTGGAATCTCGAAGACTCCGGGCATCTCCGGTTTCATCCGGTACGAGACCTGCACGGACTCGAATGGCGTGATGTTGAACCTCCAGCAGGTTGCAGTTACATTACCGCACAGTCTGAACCCCTGTGGCACGGTATCGTTCAGAACAACATCGAGGTCTCTCTTTCCGGTGTTTTCGAGATCGATTCTCACCCATGCCGATTGATCCATCGAGATGTGCTTGTTCACAGTCTTTCTGACCTCAAGATCGAATCGTGGCAGCACCAGAATCTCTGTTGACGCTGATTCGGTGTACATCGCGTCCCTGTAATCGAACCCGGTTACATTGACAGTGACAACAAACGATTCCCCTTCGGTCTCGCTGACCCACGAAGGAACACGCAAGCGAGCATAAATCGTCTTCTCATCGTCTATTGTGAGGTTGCCGAGATGCCGGGTTGTGTCGCTCCCCGCCATCTGTAGGTCGTCGGAATCGATCGTGACACTCATCCTCTCGAGGTCAGCGTCTCCCTCGTTCTCGATCTCGACAGTGACGCGAATCTCCGAATCCAGCGCGGTATAGGTCTCGCACCCAGTATCGATATCAATCGAGATCTCGGGCTTTGCCCGCTCCAGGAACTCGATGTGAATGCAGGGGTTCTGCCAGAACGTTGGGTTCTCTGATGCAGGATCATCCTCGGTCTCGTTCACAATCGTGATATTGACCTCATCGTCCCAGTTCAGATGGTCGCAGACCGTTTCATCCGTACACGATGCATTCAGAACCGACTCGTTGAGCAGCCGATCCCCGCGCCAGAGTGCGATTCGGACATGATCGGTCTCTGGCTCATAATCCACAAACCTGACTGTGTAGTCGCCCACGCTGTATGTATCGCCCTTGTAGAGCGCTGCGCTGCCGGTATCGACCCAGTACTCGGGATCATCCGGATCGAGCGCGGACGTTGTGTGCGCCAGTGCGATACATATCAGGGCTGCCAGCGCCAACCGAGTGATCATCGCAACCACCGTCATTTCTCCTCCACATAGACGGTCGCGCCGCCTTCGGTCTCGTAGAGGCTCGCTACCAGCTTCCCCATTGTTGTTACGCTTTCCTCGGTCATGTTCAGGACCTCGATCTCGGTCTCGTTCTTGATTATGATCTGCATGTCCTCCTGCCCCGGATTCTTGACGATTGTGACGTCCTGACTCGTGAGGAGTTCAGGCATGTTGACGTACATCATCATCATCACAAGGAGCCCGACAGCGAAGATCATCGCGACATCAAAGAGATTTGCGACACCCGATAGTGGATCTTCATCCTCGTCGGGCGCTTCTCGTCTCGGTTTCATGAATTTCATAATCGTTCACCTCCTGCCGCCAAACTACACCTCAACAACCCTACCCGGAAGGGCAGCATGTAAAACACCAAGACTTCCGAGCGAGGATTTCTCGACACGCCCCATCTCAATCCAGCCGCCACCGGTCAGAATCTTGATGTTTCTGGATTTATCGATCTCTACACGTTTGATGTCCGAATATGGGACCTCAAAGTTGGATCCGTCGTCCGCAAGGATCGTATTCATGGACATCCCCGCAAGACGCTTCGCTTCGCTTCTTGCACGCGCCCGCATCGAGTAGATCGCAACAACGAACGCAATACATATAACCAGATTAATAAGTAGTAAATAATTGAAAGGAACATTGACTCCGCCGATCCTGACCGCGATCACCGCCGCATTGACAGCCACGATCAGCCCCATCCAGAGAGTGGGGTTTGCGAGGACCGAACCAGCCGCCTTCGCACTGATGAGCCCGGATCTGGTGAGTATCACAGCGCAGTGGACAGATTCCCATGATCTCGGGACGATCGTCTTGATTATGCCGAGAAGATCGCTCTCGTCTGGCATCCGGTGCACCGCTGGCGATGGTGCTGACACTGGTAATGGCAATGGTACTATCGCTTGCGCTTGCGTAGCCGTGTGGCTGGCAGCAACACTGCCATCAACGCCGCTACCGCTGACAACTCCTGCACCCCCGAAGAGTATCTCTGAAAGATATTCAATGTCGCTCATGTCATGCCTGTACCACCGTGTCCTGACCGTTGCGACCATGAACCCGATCGCTCCAGCCATCAGCCCGACAACGGTCGTTCCGAACGCTATTACCAGGTTGTTTGCGAGCGTATCGATGTCGCCGGCACTCAGTCCGAGCAGCGCGGGACCCATCGGTATCAGTGTCCCCATCAGCCCGAACATCGGTCCGACACGGGCAACAAACCTTGAGCGTTCGAGCTTCTTTGTCATATCGAAGTTGATGTCCTGCAAGAGCTTCTCCAGTCTCGCCTCAAGCACCCCCGGGTCAGGATGCTCCCTGTCCAGTGCGGCGAGGCGGTATAGAAACTCATGCACAAACGAATTAGAGCAGTTCTGCCCGAGTGTTGCGAATGCGCCTTTCGGGTCGTTCGCCTCGAGTGTCGCCCTCGCCGCAATCGCGCTCTCCTCCATCCTTATGAGATCGCGATGGCGGTTCCGCCACTCGAACAAGAATCCGCCAAGCTCGATCAGGCTCCCTGCAATCAGGATGATCAGGATGATCATCACAGGGTAGAGCAGGTTTGTCGAGATCATGGAGATCGTCTGCTGCAACACATTCGGGATTGTGTATGCCAGTAGAGTCGCGGTGTCTGTCATGATCTGTAGATGCTGTGACCATTAA
Source organism: Methanosarcinales archaeon (assembly GCA_021159385.1). Taxonomy (GTDB): domain Archaea; phylum Halobacteriota; class Methanosarcinia; order Methanosarcinales; family Methanogasteraceae; genus Methanogaster_C. The sequence continues at coordinate 5,055 of JAGGRW010000171.1, read as the reverse complement.
GTATATATAGATTTTGGTAATACGGGATGCTACAGTACCGTTTTATTTTATGTGTGTCATTTTATGTGTGTCATGCATAACCGGTAAGTGGTAAGGCGCAGGTACCATCACTTGCGCCAAAAAGTGGTTGCGGACTTTCAGACGGTGCCGCACAACCCCGGAAATCACTTCATTTCGCTTCACGTAACGTCGCTCGTGTCTTATGTCGCACCCTGTCCGGTTCTCTCTTTCTCAAGCCATTCCAGTCTGTCACGGATGACGTCCGCTTCGGTATCGCACCGGGAAAGCCCCCACCTGTGCCGTTCCTCAGCGTGCTCGTAGTCGGAGGGGTCTTCACTATCGCGCGCGTGGTACAGATATGTGTCGCCCCAGCCGACATATCCCGGACATTATCAGGATACTTCTCCACGGGTTCATCGAATGGATTGTCCGCAACATGCATGATGTAGCCCAAACTCGCATAAGACTCGGCTTCCGCTCTCGACATGTTGTGCAGTATCAATTCGTCCGAATCAGGGAAAATGGCGCAGAACTCGCTGCAATATCGGATCCGCAGATAGTGAAAGGAGATGTCGTCCCCACCACCGTTGCCGAGTTCCATCCCGAAGTCCTGCGACCAGTTGCAGGTGGATTGCGTCAATGGTTCAGGCAGGTACTCGTCAGCCTCCTCAACGGACGTGATGTATGAAGGCACGATACCGCGTATCATGGTCCATGCATCCGTCCACTTCTCCAGACCATCTTTATAATTATTCTGTTTGATATATTCATATCCTTTCTGGATCGAATCGTCGATCATCTCGACGCTCCACCGCTCCGGCATCAAGCGTTTCCACAAAACGATTGCCGCATACAGGACGAAGTCCTCGTCGCCCGCATATCCATCTTCATCCACATCGGCGCGGCGATCCGGCATCTTCTTTGAAACTCGCAATCTCGAAACCGGCATCGATAGACTTCAACCGCTCGACAATTTCAGAGGTTTCCATCTCTTTCAGCTTTCCGAACGTCCAGTTCTTCCGGAGCCCCCCTCTCAACTTTTCGTCGAGCTTCGGATTGTTGATTCCATCCTGCAAAATCCGCATGATTGCAAGCTTGCTGACGCGGGGCTTTGGATGAAGAACCTCATCGAGAGTTCCAATGGCACTGGACGGCTTGATCGTCCCGACTGGCTTGTTCAGACAGCAATGCTTGTATTTCTTCCCTGACCCGCATGGGCACGGGTCGTTTCTGCCGACTTTGGTTTTTCGTGTCATGATCGCCTAACTCCGGTCTTCTGGTATTCACGCGTGCCTGGTGTATCGGATGTGGTGTGGGAGTACATGCCTAAAAGTCTTGCCAACTTGCAACAAGCCGAATTTCAGGTATCTGACGTTTTCTGTGCTCTGCGCCCTTCTCGCCTTTCTCGTTAGATCAGGGGAAACGCAAAGGCGCAAAGATTGAAAACCTAACCCCTTCGGTATCTTTTGAAAACCACAGAATCCATTAGAATCAGCCGAAGTTGCGTCGAAACTCTTGCGGCTTATGTGTACGGGTGAGAAATACCCTTCGAGTAGAGGTTCTATTTCCTCCGCCCGAAGGCGCAGCCGAAGGGCTCACAGTTTTAATCAAACTTTTGTGAAAAGTTTGCGAGTAAGATATATATCCTGACCACATCCAGATGTGACCACCAAATGAAGATTGTGATCGTCTCCCCTGACCTCTACACGTATGGCGCAATGGTGATCGGCGGAGTCCTCAGAGACGCCGGATTCGATGTGACGCTTACCAAAAATCCGGATGCCGCCACCGCCACCGCCGCCGATGCGGACATCGTGCTGCTGAGCCTCTACTCGACGCTTCACCTCCTCGATGAGAGGATCAGGAATTTCGCATCCGCATTCAGATCCGGATCCGCAGCTCATGGCGACAGAGCGATCTACGTAGGGGGTCCGATCAGCGCATACCCTGAGATTGTTCTCGGCGAACTGGATGTGGACGCGGTCATCGTCGGCGAAGGCGAGGAGTCAACCGTCGAACTGCTTGAGAATGGCATTTCAGAGGACATATCAGGAATCGCATTCCGAAGCGATGGGGAAATCGTCACAACAGAGCCAAAGCCTGCGAGAATTGAGAGACCGCTGCCACTGATACCGGCTGACATCGGGAGCCAGAGCATCAGGGGCGCAAACACGTACATCGAGACGCACAGGGGCTGCATCGGCGCATGTGGCTTCTGTCAGGTCCCGAAGTTCTTTGGAACGAAGATTCGGAGCAGGGAGATTGCGGACATCATCGCGGAGATCGAGGAGTTCAAGCGCTGCGGCGTCCGTAGAATTGCGATAAGCGGCGGAACGAGTTCGCTTTACCAGTACGGCAAATCCAAATCCAAATCCGTCAACACGGGTGCGTTCATCGAACTCCTGCAGGCAATAGCAAGGGTGATGGGTCCGAGAAACGTATCGGTTCCCGACATCAGGGTCGATTACGTGAGCGAGGAGGTCTTACATGCGATCCACGACTTCACGATGGGCTGGGTCTACTACGGAATCGAGTCGGGGAGTGACGAGATGCTCAAAGCGATGCGGAAAGGAGTTGATTCAGAGAGAAACATCTATGCGATCGAGCTTGCGCAGCAGTGTGGTGTCAAGGTCGGCGGAAGTTTCATTGTGGGCTATCCGGAAGAGACTGCCGAGGATTATGAGATGACAAAAGGCTTAATCGAGGAGACGTTCCTGGACGACGTCTTCGTGAGCATCGCAGAGCCGATTCCCGGGACCCATCTTTCTGAGCTCGTGCTTGCGACCGATGACTCGGAGAATCCGACGTTTATGGAACATGTGGGCGAGTATAAGGCGCTGAAACTGACAGAGAGCGAGGCACGCTGCTTCGATCTCACGCTCCATGCCCAGATGTGCAAGGCGGTTCCGAGCATTTTAACAGATCAACTGTATCAGGCGTGTCTCGCGGATTCCAGGCAGCAGGGGCGCGATGTGCGGGCGGTGACGAGGTTGCTTCAGAGGTATCGGGGGCGCGGGGACCCCTCAAATGAGCAGTAGAAGGGGGAGAGAAAGAGAGACCGAAATCGTTGCACAATTCCTGCTCGCATCGGAGGTGATCCTCGAAAGCGGGATTCCTTTCTTGGCAGGAAATGGGTGCAATCCCTGTAATCGCTCTTCTGTATCTTGTTTTGAAATTTCAATTCAATTGGAAGCTAGTTCATACTCGCCATGTCGTACGAGGGCGCAACCGTCAGCGACAACAGAACAGTCCGAACCGGAAATCTTTAAATACGCTCGAACGCTGATAATAACATCAGTTTCATGCTCAAAGGAAAAAATATTCTGGTGACTGGCGGTGCAGGGTTCATAGGCTCGCATATCGTGGATCGACTCGTCGGCGAGTGCACAGTGACTGCGCTTGACAACCTCAGCACAGGAAAGGAAGAGAATCTTCCGGAAGATGCGATATTCGTAAAATGCGATCTCAGTGATTCCGATGCGGTCAAAAAAGTGATTCGGGATGCGGATATCGATCTGATTTTTCACATCGGCGCGAACGCATCGGTGCCGCATTCTGTGGATCATCCGAGATATGATTTTGACACGAACGCGCTCGGCACGTTCAACGTGATTACGGCGTGCCTGAATTCGGATGTGGAAAAGGTCGTGTATGCGTCCACTGCCGCGGTCTACGGCGAGCCAGTGCGCACACCGATTGATGAGAGCCACCAGCTGCACCCGATATCGCCGTACGGCGCATCGAAGCTCGCTGGCGAACGGTACGGGTTTGCATTCGAGGAGACCTACGGGATTGCGTTTGCAGCGATACGGATATTTAACACCTACGGGCCAAGGCAGCCGCGGTACGTGATGTACGATTTCATACATAAGCTGAGAGCAAATCCACAGTTTCTCGAGGTCCTCGGAACCGGCGAGCAGATCAGGGATTACTGCTACGTTTCCGACATGGTGGACGGTTTTGTGATGGTTGCAGAGCGTGGCAGCGGGGTGTACAACGCCGCGGGCGGGCATCCGGTCTCGATCAAGGAGCTTGCCAACCTGATGGTCTCTGTGATCTCTCCAGAGGCTACGATACAGTACGGCGGCAAAACATGGGCGGGCGACGTGAATACGCTTTATGCGGACATCTCGCGGATCCGGGGACTCGGGTTTGAGCCGAAGGTCGGGTTTGAGGATGGCGTCAGGAAGATGATCGCGTGGTTCGAGGAGATGGGGCAGTCTCCTGGCTTTTGAAACCACTGAATCCGTCAGAATCAGAAACGTTTATCCGGTCGTAGCGAAGACGCGGTGACCGATGTTGATCGGTGTCATCGCGATTCAGGGAAATGTAGCAGAACATGTGAATGCGCTGGAACGCACTATTTCCGAGCGGAACTGCCACGGCACAATCACCCGGATCAAACACAGCGGGCTTGTTCCGGATTGCGACGCCATCGTCCTGCCGGGCGGGGAGAGCACCACGCTTGCACGACTGATGTGGAGGGAAGGCATCGCAACCGAGATCCAGTGCGCAGCCGAATCGGGCGTGCCGGTACTCGGAACCTGCGCTGGGCTCGTTCTCCTTGCAGTACGCAGCGATGCCCAGCGGGAGGGGGCAGAGCCGCATCTGCTCGGCGCAATGGATATCGAGGTCAAGAGAAACGCATTCGGGAGGCAGTGTGACTCATTTGAGGTTCCCCTCGATGTCGCCGGCGTCGGGGATGCGTTCCCCGCGGTCTTCATCCGTGCGCCTGCAATCGTGCAGTGTGGGCGGGCGGTCTCGCCGCTTGCACGGGTCGGGGAGTACGTGGTCGCAGCGCAGGAGGGCAATATGCTTGCGCTTGCATTCCATCCTGAGATTACGTCTGACATGAGGCTGCATCATTATTTTGTAGAGATGATTTGATATTTTATGGATCGTTTGTCCGTGACCGCTCACCTTCGGGGGGCGATTTGGTCGAACGCGAATGCAGTGACCGAATGAGGGCGAGGATGTGGTGGGTGTGTGATGGGCACCGTCTTATACCATTGCCGCACAATACCAGAGTTAGGAGGGTGCCGGACAAGTCATGGA
>JAGGRW010000102.1 GCA_021159385.1 Methanosarcinales archaeon | reverse complement strand
AAAACCGCCATACTCGAAGATCGACCGCAACGCATATATGATTTTTCGTGATGATAGAAGTACTATGGTTCGAGTGATCAATCTGCTGATGTTAGCAGCAATCCTGCTACTCGCTCTGCTCTCATCGCCTGCTCTCGGGGACGACGCGCTGAAGCGGGAACTGGTCGAAGGGATGAGCGAAATCGAACTCCCTGTGCTCGCACGGTATCAGGAACTCGGTCTCATGCACAAACAGATCTTAATTACACTCCAGACCCTGCCTGCAAAGGAGATCACGAGTACGACCAAGAAATGGGTGAATATCGCGGCTGGACCAAACGGCATCATCCAAAAATTCGATGAGATCAACAATCTTGCATCAGGCGACGATCCCGGATCGCATAAAACCGCAATGACCCGTGCCATCGAACTTAAGAGCGACATCGACTCGCTCAAAGGATACAAACAGGCAAAGGACAATTTCATCACTTCGTACCCGGAAACAGCGCTGCAACATTTCTTCGCAGATCAGGGCGCGTATTTTGAGACGCTCGCGGAGAATGCGACCGACACCCGTGTTGCGATCGATTACTACGAGCAGGCTCTGATCGCATACAGGGAGGCTGCGGATCTCACAAAGACGACCTACATTGACCTGAAAGTGAAGGAGATTAAGTCAGAGTATGAGTTTGACATGGAAACCCTGAACGAGTCGCTTGCAATAGGGGTTGCGAAGTTCGAGCAGTCAGAACACGGAACCAACCACTCAGGAAACCCGATAGCGGTTTCGATCGGAGTCCTCGCATCGAAGCGGGCAGGAAGGGAGTTCGCGACGGTCTACGAGATCTACACGAAGCACGGCGACGTGCGGGCGTCTGATATCGAGGAGAAGATCATAGAAGTCGATTACATTCATTCCAATCTCGTCGGCGTCTTTTTGAAGTATGCCGCGGCGGTTGTAACAGCGTTCGTTCTTTTTTTGGTCACTGTTCTCGGTCGGCTCTTCAGGTGGGGGCGTGCTGTTGAGGATACCATGCTTGGAGATGAGGTGATTCGATGAAACAGGTTGTATTATTATTATTTCTGGTGTTTTTTGTGCTTGTTCCGACCGCGGAGGCGGATTTTACGGTGACTGATGGTTCTTGCTCAGTTACGCTGGACGCACGATCAGGGGATGCGAAGGCACAGTCGACGACGGCGAAGGTTCACGTGGAGAACACCGGAACCGACATCGAGTACATCACTTCGAACATAACCAGTGCCCCTGATGGAATAAGTGTCACCATATCCAACCCGTCGTTTAATCTAGCCGGTGGCGGATCAAATGATATCAAGATCAGTGTGACGGTGTCCGGGAATGTCGCTGAAGGGATGCATACCGCAACGGTCAGTGTGAGTGGCAATGAAAGGGGTAGCGCAGCTACAATCGCAGTCAACGTCGATCGCCTGATTCCGGCGCATCTCGCCACGCTTCCGAACATCATAGTAGACGACCCGGTCGTCTTCGACAGACCGAGAACGGAGATGGAAAAGACCGGTTTTTCGGTCGAAGAGACGTTTCAGATCGTGAATGACGGCGACACCATGATGACTGTGAAGAGCATTGCTCCGTACGGGACTCCTGATGCTGGAATGACATTCAGTACGAACAATCCATCACAGATACCAGCACAGAGTGCAGAAGCCGTCACTCTGACGATCACGCTGCCGGTCACAGCGCCAGAGGGCACGCATCAGGGCAAACTGCGAATCGATTGCGGAGAAGCCGGATTACAGACGATAACAATTACGGTTACGGTCGAGCACGCCGTCAAATTCGAGATGTCCTCGTACAAATCGGACTTCGGAAGGGTTGACCTCTTAAACCCGGTTACTCTCGAGATAACGTTGAACGAAGCGCTCGGATACAAGGACATCACCTCAGTCATGATCAAGCGTGCCGATACAGAGCCCGGAGACGGAAAGGGTGACTGGATGACCGTCAATCTGCCAGCCTCGATCATACCAAAAGGCGGCTCGGTCCCGCTCACGTTCACGCTCAAGTTCCGCGGCGAGACTGCGGTTGGAAGGAGGTATGCATGGAACTATTACCTCTCCCACAGCGCAGGGAACGCAACGATCTCGCTGAAAGCGACGTCCACGCCGATTAACATCGGTGGGACGAGGGACGCGCTCCAGACCCTGCGCGGGTCAGGGGATCAGGAGATCTCGAGTATCGCGGGCAAGGTCTTTAACATGCTGGAATCGGGAAGCTCGGGCGGATCGGATGATTGGGCGTCGATTGCGAGCATCTCGCAGGTCTCTGTCACGTTCCTCAATGCTATGGGGCGTGCGGTGCAGAAGGTAGACGGGGGTGACTACGAGGGTGCGCTAAACGACCTTCTCGTTGCGAGAATCTCTGTTGCGACGATGCAGAAGAGCGCAAAAGACCAATCACAGACCACAATCTGCAAGATGTCAAATGACTATCTGACAGGCGTTCTGCAGAAGGAGTCCGCATACTTTGAGGCGATGGCAAAAGGCGCTACGGACGATCGCACGAGAATTGTTGCGTACAGGTACGCCGCAACGACGTACGATCTTTCAAACGAGCCCGGAAAGAGCGAAGAAGCGCGTGGGCTGGCAGAGGAGGGCGTAATCGCATACAACCGGAAGATTGAGAGCGCAAACAGCAATCGTGTGGACGCTGACGACGCGGTCAGGCGTGCGTCAGATGACCTGTACCGGTGGGGCGACGCGAAACTGCTGGTGAATCCCTTTGTCTACGATTCGACGTCTGACCGGTACCGGTTTGCGATAAACAAGACCGAAACAGCAGCAGAAGAGTATCGGTCCGCAGGCGAGTTCGAGTTGCACAACACAACCGCGCTTCGTGCAGACGCACTTCAGAGCCAGTGGCTCTTTCTGCTCAGCCAGTTCGTTGTCCTGATGCTCGGATACGTCCTCATCTTTGTGGGCGTTGTGGCATGGTGCGTCATCGCGTTCACGGCATTTACGGCGGACTCGAGGGAAGAGGAGTTTGGAGACGTGGTGCTGCTGTCGTAACCGGCGTCATGGCGTCACACCTGCGAAAAGTAGATACTGTTAAAATAAAAGAAACAGATACGCATAACCATGAAACGTTATTTGGGTTTGTTATCCACTGTATATGCTTGGGCGCAGAGACCCAATCGACCGTCGATTGCGACGATGCGTGAGGTGCGAGATGAAAAAATTTAGCCTGACCGCTACAATATGGAGCGAAGAAGGCGTATACGTTTCAAAATGTCCTGAATTAAGCGTTGCGAGTTGTGGGGACACACCGGAAGAGGCGCTCAGTAATTTAAAAGAAGCGGTGGAGCTTTATCTCGATAATGCCAGAGTGTTGGGGCTTATTACAGATGTAAAAACCGCCCTCACATCCCCTCACAAATTTACTTCGGCGTTCGAGGTCGCCGCATGAAGAAGATTCCGGTGGTTTCTTCAGATGATGTGATCAGGGTGCTGAAAAGGGTGGGATTTGAGTACGCTCCAAAGCGTGGTAAGGGCAGTCACACCGCGTTTTACAGGATTGATTATGAAGGGCGCAAGTTACTTGTCATCGTTCCAAAAAGGAGGGAATTGCCGAAAGGTACTTTTTTTTATCCATTCTGGAGCAAGCCAATTTATCAAAGGATGATTTTATCAAGCTCTTGAAGTGATTAACCGAAATAACGAGAGAAATATCAATAAACCACCAACGAATGCCCTCGAATATTTAGAGTTATGGTGCTGCTCTCATGATCATCATCGGAATCGATCCAGGACTTGCGAAGACCGGCTTTGGCGTCATCGAGGACCGCCGCTGTACCGAATACGGCGTGATCAAAACGCCATCGGACGAGCCGATCCAGACCCGCCTCCGGACGATATTCCACAGGATACAGAAGATCCTTGACACCTGCGAACCGGATGAACTCGCAATCGAGCGGCTCTTTTTTTCGAGAAACGTGACATCTGCTATTGAGGTGAGCCACGCACGCGGCGTCGTCCTGCTCGCCGCAGCCGAATACGGCATTGGCAGTGTTGGCAGCGCCGGTGGCAGTGGCAGTGGCAGTGGCGGTCTTGCGGTCTTCGAGTACACGCCGAATCAGGTCAAGCAGGCGGTGACAGGCTCGGGGAGGGCTGACAAGAAGCAGGTGCAGAAGATGGTTACTGCACTGCTCGGAATAGACGAGAATATCCCTCCTGATGCTTCTGATGCGCTTGCGGTTGCGCTCTGTCATGCGAATCAGATGTCCGGTCAGACATCAGGGATCGTGTAGATGAAGCCACCCGGGCGTGCCTGCAAAGAGATCTGATTCTAACAGATTCTGTGGCTTTCAAAAGATGCCGGAAGAAGTGATTTTTCATTCTTTGCGACTTTGCGCGCCTCTATGTCTTGGCGTTCCTCTGATATAACGAAAAAGGCGAGAGAGACGACAGAGTGACGCCCGCGATTGCTACAACGTGGGGGTTACCGCTAGCGACAACAGAAAACGTCAGAACTTGAAAAAAGAAAAAGAAAAAAGAGGGCTCAGGCAAACGTTAAATCGTCCACCTCAGCCAGAAGATCGCTCTCGCCGTCGATCTCGTCAAGCATCGCCTCAAGTTCCGCGAGTTCGCTCTCCATGTCCTCAAACTCGAGTTCTGCGAATTCGCTGGATGCTATGTCGCCCTCTGTCGCTTGCACCTCATCCGACGCCGGCGCAGCGTGGGGTGCCGCGTCCGAGACTGAGCCCTCCGGTTTATCGCCGACGCACCCGGAGAGGACAGTTCCTGCCAGAAGGAGCACCAGAACTACATATCTTGCGTTCATCTCACACCTCCTCGCCCGTGTCTGCGGTTTCGTTCACGTCTCCTGTTTCGTTACCACTCTCGCTTTCGTCACCGGTGTCGTCACCGGTATCGGCGTCGCTCTCGCCGTCGTCCCCGTCTTCAACTGTGACTTCGCTCTCGACTGCGGTTCCGCTCAGGACTACCGGTTCCACTCCTGTCAGATCAGGGTTGCGCCAGACGCCGGACGCCACGTCTTCATCGCCATGCGTAACCTCGTACGATCCGGTTCCGATGAGAATCGCAGTTCCGGTACCGTCCACGGTGAGGTCAATTCCGGTTCCGGTCATCGTCACGACCACGTTGCTGCCGGCAATCGTTGCATCGCCGTTAAATCCGGTGTAGATCACGGTCGAGCCATCCTCTGTTCTGGTGCCGTCTCCAGTGACCTCGATTGCCATGTCGCCAGCGCGGTCACGGACCGAGAGTGAGCCAGCATCTGCCGCAAGCGCAATCTCGATATTGCCCCTGACAAGAGCGGTTCCGGATCCTTCTGCCGTGAGCGTGCCGGTTCCCTTCAGTACTACAGTACCAGCCCGGTACTCGCGCAGTTCCCGAAAGATCTCCCTTATGATCTGGTTTGCGTCCCTGATGCAGACGTTTGCCTCGCGAACAGCCTGCCGCACATCGGCGGGGTCACCATCTCCAATTCCGTCTCTGGCAAGCAAGTAGTTCGTCTCGACGCAGTCGATCTTGTCATCGAAGCGATCGAGTTTGTCCTTGAGATTTGTGGTATCAACGCCCTGATCATCGAGAGCGTCGATCTGCGTATCCAGCTTGTCCGAGAGTCTCTCAGACTTTTCGACGTAGTTTCCGATCCTTGCGACGATCATGTACCGTGTGTGGCGCAGAATCTCTCTACGGATCTCTCGCCACTCGCCTCTGATGTCCTTTGCAGCCGATACGATGTCCGCGCCCGTGTCAGCGCTCTCCACCTCACTCTTCTTGCCTTCGAGCCTGAGTATGTACCGGTCGATGTTGTCTGATGCGCCTTCCGGTGCATCGTCATTCTCTTCGGCAGCCTCGATCTGCTCCTGCACGACCTCCAGACGTCCGATCATCCGGTCTATCGTCTGCAGGAGATGCTCCTTTGCAGCGGTCTTGAGTTCCACAACGAGTTCCGCACGCTCTTCAGGCGTCTCGGCATTCATGATCTCTCTTCGTGCATCGACCAGAGCCTGTCTGGAATTGAGCTGCCTGTCCTTTATGTCCATGTACCTGACTCTGGCGACCACAGGTCTGATGACGTGAGGTTTCACAACCTGCGGTTTCCGTACGACTTTGGAGATGCCTATAGCGGTCTCGGTGGACTGCACCTCACCCTGCGTGACTGATGTGGCTGATACGCCTTCGCCGGAACCGCCGCTCGAGGTAGCTGTTGTCTCTGTCTCGTTTGTCACATCCGTTGGACTCTTGATCTTGTAGTCCGCGCCGGATGAGCTTCCGCCGGAACCACCACTGCTCGATACAGTCGTAGTCTCGGTTTCTGTCTTGTTGTCTGCGTTCGTTATGGTCTCGCCGTCCGCCGCTGCGAAGCCTGGCACGAATACGCACGCAAGCAGCAGCGAAACCACGAGTAGTGTTTTCATTTGTTTCATGTTCGTTTACCTCCGGTTAGGTTATATTCTGTTGTTCCGAGCGATTTTTTGCTCGTATGTCACACTTACCGCCGTTATAAGATAAGCATACTTTCACTTTCCTACTCTTTAACACTTTATTACGCTTTACCATCCTCCCCCCACAGTTGTAATTTGATTTAAACCTTTACCCCCAAGTCTTTTACTGATGCCAGCGATGTGCGTGAATTTCGTCCCAAGCCTCCATGACCCTCCAGGACACCCATGAGCATGAAAATATACTTTGGTTCCCCCGAACCACCCCCACCTGATTTTAGTGTCGAATAACAGATTGTGGTGAGACGAACACAAGAGGTCGGTACTCTTTGGCGGTTATAACCCCGAGTCCCAAACTGACCCGGCAGCGGATAGCACCCATGAATGTCGCCTTCCGTAAGGAATGAGCACGCGGAGCAAACTATAACTCCACATATCGCGTGCTCAGGTTCGTCTCGAGGTGAATAAACGTGGAACCGATACTTGAAATAATGCTTGCGGCTTGGATGTTCATAGAGATCAGGTGACTGCTTGCATAGCAACAGGACCGCTTGACAGGGCAAAAGAGAAATTCATCGTGAAAGAGTTCTCTACAATGACCTATGGATTAAGAGGGCTGGCATCATGGCTCAAAGAGTATGGTGTCGAAACCGTAGCTATGGAAAGCACCGGAGTTTTCTGGAAACCCATCTTCAACATTCTCGAAGATGATTTTGAGGTAATCCTGGCGGCATGTCTATTTTCGGAGCAAGACCCGAAATTGGCGTAATCATTATGGATCGTTTCATCCACCCGGACGCTTTCACACTCCGAAAAGCCTAACCGGCCGTAGCGATGCTTGCACACCCAACCAAGCCCCTACACTCTCGCGATCTCCCTCAACCGATCTATACTGAACTCCTCTTCCTCGAACGGACGCTTCCGCATCCTGTGCGGGAGCACGAGTTCCGCAGCCTCAATAATATCGTCCTCGATCACACGCTCTCTCCCTTCGTACGCGGCGTTCGTTCGTGCGGTCCTGTCGATCATGATGTCTGCGCGGTGCCCGTCCACCTTGAACTCGATACAGATCCGCGTGATCGTGCGCAGGTATTCGTGCGGCATCGTGACTCTTGGCAGCAGGCGTTGTGCCTGCACGATCTTTGCGCGCAGACGCTCCTGATCGCCAGAGAATGACTGCCTGAATGCGGCAGGATCATTCAAGAAATCGTTCTGCCTTGTGATGATCTCAATTCGCTGCTCGATGTCAGGAATTCCCTCAACCTCGACCTGCAGCGCGATACGGTCAAGCAGTTGCGGGCGCAGTTCGCCCTCCTCCGGGTTCATACTTCCGACGATTATGAACTGGGCGGGGTGGCTGATGCTGACGCCCTCCCTCTCGACCGTGTTGATGCCCATCGCCGCAGCATCCAGGAGCGCATCGACCACGTAGTCGTCGAGCAGGTTGATCTCGTCCACGTACAGGATTCCTCGATTCGCATCTGCGAGTATCCCGGACTCAAATGACTGCAAACCACGTTTTATCGCCTTTTCGATGTCGAGGCTGCCAACCACCCGGTCCTCGGTCGCACCGACCGGCAGATCGACCACCCGCATCATGCGCTTCTCAACCTCGATCTCTCTGTTCTTGAAACGTTCCTTGCACTCCCAGCACGCCTTATCAGGCTTTGCGGGATCGCAGTTGAACCTGCATCCCTTGACGACATCAATCTCAGGGAGCACCTCAGCCAGACCTCGAACCGCAGTCGATTTCGCAGTTCCTTTCTGACCCCGAATCAGGACCCCGCCGACCGACGGGTTGATCGCATTCAGGATCAGTGCGCGCTTCATCCGTTCCTGCCCGATGATCGCCGAAAATGGGTAAAGCACTCTCTTAGTCTTTGTACTCACCTTTGAGATCTCGCTCAGTTCTTTTTTAATCTCCTCGATGATCTCAGGCGGTCTTTCCTTCATTGTGCCGGTTATGGTGGAGGAATCCAATCGGTGTCCGTTGCCACCACGGGTATCGCTGTTGGCACCGTTGCCACCGTTGCCACCGTCGCCCATGCCGCCTGTGAATTTTCCTATCCAATTTTTTATACTTGTCGCCATGCCGACCTCCTTACCTAATCAATCCAAACATCTCGACCCCAAACCACTTGATTATCAGGGTGGATGCCATAGTGAGCGATAGCAGAACCAGACCGATTACGAATAACCCGAATACGATCCTCATGTTCGGTCTGCGCCCCCTTCTGAGCCAGTTTAATTGAACGAGCGAGACTGCCATCGTCGTAAAAAAGACGATCGCAGACAACAGAAGGAGGACAGTCGATACGAGGACATAGGTGATCTCCTCGGTGAATGCCTCTGCGTACAGCAGTTCGATAAGCCAGTCCTTGCCATTCGTCTCGTATGCTGTTGTGATGATCATCATCATGTAGACGATCTCAGCAACGGCGATCAACGTAGAGCAGATCGCAACAGTACTCAACGTAAACATCGAACCGATATCAGGTATATGTAAATCAACGTTCCATTCGTCCATCCGCCGACCCTCAAATATTCTTGCGTGACGATGGTATATAAAATTAAGGGGTACGTGTTTAGCCGCTCATCCTCGCCCTTATCATCCGGAGACTGCCCGAGTCCTTGCTGTGTCCACGTTGCCAGCACCGTCATGATCCGCTCATGGATTGACGTCCCTTTTCCATTGCGCAAGTAGTCCCCACGATCCAACGCTTCCCGATATGCCCAGCGATTTGTGCCCTTTCCGCCCTGTTATTGGTCGGCTCAACACCCGGATGAGTGACAAACGTGAATGCGAAGCAAAGCCGTTGGCAACCAGTACCCGAAAGCCATGTTTAATCTTGCCGATGAGCTTTCTCACCTTCTCACTTCCATATCCTCTATTGAGCCATTCCAGCTAACAACATCAATCAAATTCAGGGACGAGATCCTCCCATAGCCCTTGATGTGTCTCGGTCACACAAAGTCCATCTGATGGACATCGTTAGCTTTAGTAGGATTTAACAGAGTGTACCGTTTATTAGACTTGCATCTAATGTATCGCTTCCTCTTTTGGACTATCATGCCGTTCCTTTTGATGATACGTTTGATTGTTGACATGTCTGGCATCCCATCTTCTGAGTAACCACTTAAGACAATGAAATGAGTGATGTACAGGAGGCTCTGAAGTTATAGCATATATACCAGAACAAAAGTCCCCCTGCTGGCGATCATGTTGTATGATCATCGGTCGCTCTCGTGTTCATGGTCAGACTGACCATTACAGATTACGCCAATTTCTCACCCATAATAACACTCCGGTTTGCGACCGTCGGCAGGTATGTTATTGCGGAAAATCCAGCCTCATCCAATATTTCTTCCATTTCGGAGATTGAATAGCATCTTCCTTCGGTTGAAAACATCAACAGAACAGAATACTCAGCTACTGGAAGGGGACCATTTTTTTCTGCGTTTAGATGTGCATCGTGGATCATTACCACGCCGCCCGGATTCAGATTCCTGTACGAATTGTCAAGTAGCGCCCTGACCGCTCCAGTATCCCAATCGTGCAGGACATTAGAAAAGAGATGGACATCAAACCCCCGAGGAAACTCATCCTTGAACATATCTCCGACGATTACTCCGATTTTATCCGACAATCTCCTTTTATCTATCGAATTTTTAGCGATCCGGTCAACAGGAGGCTTTTCAAAGACAGATGCTGACAGATTGGGATGTTGCGATACGATAGCCGATGAATAGATGCCGGATGCGCCTGCAATATCCAGTAACCTGTTGTACCCGGATAGGTCGATCGTCTTTGCAAGAACCGGGGCAAGATATGCGCCACGGCTGTCCATGCCCGCTGTGAACGATCGAGCAAAGTCGTCATCTTCCATTGCAAGTGCCCAACTCTGTTCATCCTTATTCGCACCCCAGTTTGCAGGTTTGCCAGTCCTTAAAACCTTCAGCATCTCATCGCAGATGGGTCTTTCTTTCAACGAAGAGATGTAGGGTCCCAAAAACCACGGGGACGACTCGCTCAGATGATCTTTTGAAAGTTCGGTTAGATGATATCTGCCATCCCGCTCTTCAATCAGGTTCAGTGACTTGAATAGAGTGAGCATCACATCTGCGGGTCGTTCGCAAATCCGCAACGAGGAACAGATCTCCTCGATATCCGCATCTGCCGGATTGTTATCGATCCACGAAAAGAGATCAAGATGGGCGACTGCGGTTATGAATAGGTCGTCAGAATAGACGCTGTCTCTTAATCTGAGCAGATTGGTCGGATCCGTTGGCGAAACTTCGGTTAAATTTTCTGAAATCATCACCTCTCCCTTCTGTAACAAAGCATTAAAAACTCATCGTTTGTAAGTCCAGCATCTTTTATCAGCCCTTTCAGAAGTCCAACCTTTATTGGCTTAGTTCCATGCACCGGCACAACCAAAATTCTCTCGCTCCCCCCTTTCACCAGAATATGGTGGCTTCCCTCGACATGATCTATGATATCAGATCACCGCCACTTCCCTGACCATGGCTTTATCCGGGCTTTTGAGACCATGCATTGCCCTCTCGTTCAACGTTTTCAAATACCCGGCAATTGCCTCTTTTATGTTATCCAACGCTTCATCTATTGTGTCTCCCTGTGACCAACACCCTTTGAGAGCAGGGCAGTGTACAATATATTCACCGTCTTCCGGATCTTCTTCAATCACGACTTGGAATTTCATGTTATACATCCTCCCTATTGTATATCTCGAGTGCATCTGAAGTTCTCCAACAGGGAATCTGAGCGAATTGCCGAAGACGCAAATCTACACACCCCCGTCACGCGCCGCGCCCATATTCAGCCCTCCTTCTGCTCGCATTAAGCACGGTAATTCCTATAACCTCTCCTTTCTCGTATCGAATCAGGATATCATCATCCGTAAGCTCGGAATCGTCCGCATGGCTTGGCTTTTTGAAATTGAGGTATAGAACATCAGCCTCTTTATCATAAACCACCCAAATCCTTGAATATGGCACGTCCAACAGTTCAGGTACGAGGTTCAGTGCCTTTCTTACTTCTACCGCTTCCATATCTTTCGTCTCCTTTCGAGCTGTCTTCTCCGCCTCGTTAAGAAGGCGGTAATCACGAATCCATCATCTATGATTAGTTCTTTGTACACCACCACAATATACTTCCCTTCCTCTACCGCCTCCACAGCCATATACTCCCCGGCTCTGCCTTCGTAAATCTCTTCAGGATCCTCCACCGTTTCAAGGACTTCAAAGTAATAACCCGCCATCTCCGGATGCTCTTCGGTAATATGAAACCATCTCTCCGTTGTTAATCTGATCGGCGCACTGCTTTTAGATTTTACAACATCCATATCTCACCAATCACTTTTACAGATATTAAGATTATTGATATGGCGCATGGCGATAGTAAAACTCCGAAAACGCAGATATACAATATACCACTCCACTTTAATACAGCCACCTATTTATATATCGTTGCACGCACCCCACGTAAGCGCACTCGCAAGCATGATCGCGTTCGAATAATCGACCTTCACCCTCGACGTGTCAACAAAGATCGGTTCCACCAGAACAGGCGCACCAAAACCAACCCCCCCACCAAGAAACGTCAGCGTGCGGAAGATCAGGTTGCCAGCAATCCCGTCTGGCGCAACAACGAAATTTGCGTCCCGGACCGCAGCCTCGATCAGGATTCCGTAGTGCTTTGCATCGATTCCGGACTCGGAGAGCTTCCTTGCAACAACTTCGCCATCAGCAAGGCTCTGATCTACAATTGCGCTCCTGCCGACATCCTCGAACCTGCCGCCGGAGAGAACCGCAACCTTTGGCGTTATGCCAAATCGCGTGATGTACGATGCGCCTCTCTGTACCAGATCGATCTTATCCGCGATCGTATTGCCTTCGTCGATTCCGACCGGCGCAAGGAAGAACGGCTGGTTGTCAGTCGTCGCAAGGAGCGCAAGTCGATGCAGCTTTGGTATTCCGAGTGCGCTCCTGAGATTTTTGAGCGTCTTTGTTGCGCTGAGCATGCCGCGTACTGCGGCGTCGATCTCTCCGCAGACGAGCTTTCTGACCAGTTCCTGCTCCGGGTCGTCCGAGTGAATGATCTCGAAGCTATCGAGAGTGTCGGCGTCGGCGTCGGTGCCAGTATCGGTCTCGATTGCACGCATCTCTTCGGAACCGCCGATCAGAACGAGATCCGCAAACTCGTGTGCGCTCATGAGATCCGCGAGCATGGACTCGCTGATCACATCACTGCCGACGCCAATGCCGATGCCGACACGCGCTCTCTGTGCCCTCGCCCTTTCCATGACCGTGTCAAGCAGGTTCATGGACTGGTATTCTACGTGCTCGTTGTTATATCCATTCCGAAGATGGCGATTGGCCGGAAGCTTTTATCTACCAGTACCGCAATCACGTCACTATGACACAGGAAGAAGAGGTATGCGTGATTGCGAGGAAACCCATGTCAAAGAACCCTGTCGTCGTCGAAGGATTTCCGGGTGTCGGGCTCGTGGGAAATATCGCAAGTCAGCAGATGATCGATGAACTGGATATGGAATATATAGGCGCGGTCAAGTCACAGCATTTTCCGCCGGTTGCGATACTTTTAGAGGGGCGGGTGGGCATGCCTGTGCGGATATACGAAAAACAGGAGAATGAACTGATCGTGATAGTCTCGGACATCCCGATTCATCCGAATATCGCTTACGTTGTGAGCAAGTCGCTTATTGACTGGGCAGAATCTGTCAATGCCCGCGAAGTCGTCTCGATCGCTGGCATGCCGATCATAGGCGGTGAACAGATCGTATTTGGCGCATCGACGACAGAAGGGGGGCTTGAGAGGATCAAGAGCGAGGTCGAAATATTCCAGATGGGGACGATCTCAGGAATTGCGGGCAGCCTCATGACCGAATGTTTCGCGCGTGGCACTCCCGCAATCGCCCTATTAGGAAGCACGCACAGCCAGAATCCTGATCCGATCGCTGCCGCTGCCGTGATTGGGGTTCTGAACAACCTGTACGACCTCGCAATCGATACCGAGAAATTGATCAAGCAGGCAGAGCAGATCGAACTCGAGATGCACAAGCTCGCAGAAGCTGTGAAGGAGACGATGGAACATGACCATGAGGAGCCGCCAAAACTGGCTCCGATGTACGGGTGAGGGGTGATTGTGATGGAATGCATTGCACTGACTGGAATCTCAAATCATGTGTTGCGCGACCTTACGGACCGCGTGCTCCGGACAATCGAGATCAGAAGCCCGCACAACTTTGTTTCCATTCTCCACGCCGAGGTTGGGGCTTCGGTATTTCTATCATCGGTAAGCCCGGACGATATCACCGCCGGCACGACCGGAATCGTTGCCAGGGTGCAGCGACGCGACATCAGCATACAGAGGATGGTTCAGAGCAACGACTTCTTTTTTGAGGAGCGAGAAATGATGATGGCGCGTGTCCAGCTGGTTGCAACAGGCGCTGGCAGGGTGCGGCGCATCGTGCGTTCGGAGATCGGTTTTGCGATGGTTGTGAGTGTGGATGAAAAGCCCGCGTATGCAGCGCGGTGACTTTGGTACTGGCTCCTGCGGAAGGTAGGATTCGCGCAACAATTGTTGCCTTCCGCCGGGTTCTCTTTTTGCTTGTGGTTCGGGTTTCTGCGGCGGGCTACATACGTAACCGGAGATAGGGGCGATAAAGACGCGTCCCGGTGCTGCTTGCCTCCCGCTACCATCCCCGGGTCTGTAGAACCTCTCGTTCGTCGAGCGTACCGATGTCGATTCCTTTCATCTGCGCGCCGAGACCTTTTGAGATCTCCGCGAGAACCTCCGGCTTTTCATAGTTATTGACAGCTTCAACGATTGCATTCGCCATTTTTTCGGGATTCTCTGCCGTGAAAATCCCTGAACCAACGAAGACGCCGTCTGCGCCAAGATACATCATCAGTGCGGCATCGGCAGGAGTTGCAACCCCGCCTGCTGCAAAGTTCACGACAGGCAGGCGCTGGAGTTTCGCGGTCTCCATGACCAGTTCGGCGGGAGCCTCGATCTCCCTTGCAACCTTCAGGAGTTCCTCGTGGTTCTTGCCTTTCAGTGACCGGATGCTCCCAAGGATCAGTTTTATATGCCGGACAGCCTCTCTCACATCCCCTGTGCCTGCCTCGCCTTTCGTCCTGACCATCGCCGCACCCTCCGAGATGCGCCGCAGCGCTTCGCCGAGATTGCGGGCACCGCAGACAAACGGCACCGTGAAGAGGCTCTTGTCGATGTGAAACTCGTCTGCAGGTGTTAACACCTCTGACTCATCGATCATATCAGCGCCGATCGCCTCGAGGATCTTCGCTTCCATGACGTGCCCGATCCTGGTTTTCGCCATAACGGGAATCGTCACCGAATCGATGATCGCACTGACGACCTCGGGGTCTGCCATCCGCGCGACGCCGCCAACTCGTCTGATCTCGGATGGGACCGCGTGCAGCGCCATCACCGCAACCGCGCCGGCATCTTCTGCAATTCCTGCCTCCGCAGGCGTCGTAACATCCATAATCACGCCGCCCTTCTGCATGGCAGCAAACCCTCGCTTCAACAGTTCGGTACCGTGCCTGAGTTCATTCAAATCCAATTTTATCCACCTCAGGAAGTATAGCTCATGTAATTTTTGTCCCGGTTCACAAACCGTCTCTCGACCTTATCGACCAGGGAAAACAACCGTTCTTCGAGTTCATCAAATGTGAGTTCGTTGCTATGCACGCTGATCTCGATGTCGCCGACCGTTATCGTGATTCCGTTGTCGAGTTGAGTTCCGGACGATATGAGTTCATTCAATAATTGCACTTGTTCTTCTTCGTTGCACAAATCAGATCACCGTTCCAGTAGCCATTGTATCTCTCGACCTAATGAGATCGGAGTACATTAACCTTTCCGGTCGCGCACGCGATCGCATCACAACGATCGCATCACAATCATGTACGCGAGCCTTCGATCAGTATCTTTAAATATCGTCCGGTTAAATGCTGTATGGTGATTGTATGGGCGTACCACGATTCTGGAGACATATTAGCAGCAGATACAACCTGATTGGGACGAGATGTGCCACGTGCGGCGAGTATTACTTCCCGCCGAGAACGATGTGCCCGAAGTGCCGCAGGGATGGCGTTATCGAGGATCATCGATTCAGCGGACATGGCGAGGTTATCACGTACACCATCATCCATGCCGCAGCCGAGGGATTCGACAGGGAAACGCCGTACCCGCTTGCGATCATACAGCTGGACGAGGGTCCGCGCATGACCGGGCAGGTGGTCTGCGATCCCGACAAGATCGCGATCGGGATGCGCGTGAAGCCGATCTTCAGACGGCTTGGTGAAGATGGTGCCGCTGGCATTATATACTACGGCACCAAGTTTATGCCAATGTAGCCCTGTAGTTCTTTGGAGCTGACAGTGCTTGACACGCCTCGGTGGCTCAGCCGGCAGAGCGAGTGATTTGTAATCACTAGGTCGCGAGTTCAAATCTCGCCCGAGGCTTTGCTTTAGGCGCATGCCTGTGCTTCATCGTGTGGTTCGGTTGATGCCAGACCACCGCCTCAAATGTAGTCATCCCGATGGACTTCTAACTCCTATCAGGAGTCCATCACCAGAGGATGCGCTCAATCACCAACGATCTGCACGATCAGCTTCCGGTCTCTTGGGCGGTTGTCGAGATCGATGAAGATTATCTGCTGCCATGTCCCAAGCTGCATCCTCCCGTCAATGAGCGGCACTGACAAACTTGGTCCGAGAAGCGATGCCCGCACATGCGAGTGTCCGTTGCCGTCGCCCCATCTGAGGTTGTGTGCGTACGTGATATTCTGCGGCGCGATCCGCTCAAGCATGCTCTTAAAATCAGAGATTAAGCCGGATTCGTACTCAATCGTCGTCACTGCACCTGTTGCGCCCGGCGCAAAGACGACAACGATCCCGTCGGTTACCCCTGACTCAGAAACCGCATCGGAAACCTCGCCGGTTATGTCGATTATATCCGCATCTCCCTTTGTTGCGAATTCGATGTATCCGGTGACTGTGTTGATAGCAGCCATCATCACTCCCCGAGGTCAGCCAGTTTCAAGCCCGCCGCACTGATTATCAGGATGAAGGTGAGCAGTGAGATCAGAAAGCCGATTCCGCTGTTGAAGGTCGTACACATCAGAATGAATAGGAGCACCGAGCCGATCGATGCCGCAATCTCGAATGTTGACTTGTTCATCGCAAGCAGTATCGGCGCGTGGGGTTAAAAAGATTCGTTGGAACGCGGTGCATTTGGTGTGAAAATGCATATCAGAGCAACTACACGCATCGCCAGACAGCAGCCCCCACCGATGTCGTTATTGGTAATTCGAGATGATCACACCTTTTCCAGCCCCACAGCCAAGACAGCCAACCGAGAGTCGCGATAACCCCTGTCCTGCCCACAACTCGCATCTGACGCGTCTCACACCCACCACAGAAAGCATTACAATCGAGCCGGAACAACAGATGATCGATTCACGATGGCATCGGACAAACTCGGCGGAGCGCACACCACAATCATCGGCGGCAGGACCGGGAGGAAGGCGGCAGAGATCGTGGCATGGCATCCGATGGTGAAGCGGATCATCCCGTCGGTCATCAGCGTCAAGGGGCACGCCGGCGGAAAAACCACAGCCAAGGTGCTGCGTTCCGATGCACGGGGCAATCTCCGCCTCCTGATCTCGTCAGGCACGTCAGCGCAGGAGCTGCGCATCATAACGACAGCCGGAAGCTTTGAATCGGGCGAAGCTTTGCGATGCGAGCTGAATGAGGCGCTCTCGGATGCGCAGGATTGAGAGCTTGTCAGCAGATAACCCAATCGAAATTTTCTGGTTCTGATGGATTCTGTGGTCTTCAAAAGATGTCGAAGGGGATTCTCATTCTTTGCGCCCTCGCGTTCCTCCGATAACCAGAGACCGTATAGCCCCAGTCCCTGAGTATCCAGCACAAAGATACTCCTGATGCCACGAGCATCTTCTCGAGATCAGGAGTATCAGGAGAATCAGGAGGATCAGGAGGATCAGGAGTTGCCAGTCATCCGGTTTGACGACACCTTTTATGCACTCGGAATCGATATCGTTTCTCGTCTCACGCGTAAGGACAAGCAAGTATATGCTGATAAGTTCAAGTATTCGGAAAGTTGATCTTCTTCGGAGGAAATAAAATGGCAGAGTATGTGGTGAAGGTTGGAAAAAAAGGGGAATTATACACCCCGAAGAAGATGCGGGTACAGATAGGTATGCAACATGGGAATGAATTCATTGCGGCGGTGGAAGGTGAGAAGATCATATTAGAGAAGCGAAAAACGGTGATCGATCTATTGGAAGAAGATGCGATCGCAACTGTAAGCGAAAATGAGATCAAAGAAGAGCGTAAAATATTAGAAAAAGAGCTATTGGAGAGATAATTTGAAGTTTAGAGAGTTGTATTTGGATACGACTTATGTCATGCCATTTTTCTATCTTGACATAGATGTGAAAGGATTCTCCAGAACCGGGTATAAAGAGATCATAAAATCATTGGATAAAATTCATCTAAGTGAGATTTCCATCATTGAGACAAAGGCTAAAAGTCTAAAGATTGGTGAGAAACGGTCTGACGTTAACAAAAGGTTCAACGAGGGACTATCTGTTTTGTCCGCTGATGAGAAAGTCGTGATACACGGATATAGATCAATGGATGATGAGATGTTCAATCAAGTGTATGCGCTTGGACTTGACTTTTTCGATGCAGTGATCATGGCGCAATCGTATACAGTCGGAAACCTGCTCACAGAGGATTTAAAACTGCTACATCTCAAAGATGTCGGTGTTGAAATAATCAACTGGGCAGCTCTTCAGAGCGAGATGGGGCTGTGAGATTGGGTTATGGGATGGTATGATATGCTTTTTTCACTCTCTGGAAAATTCCCCCGGGGTTAGAAGAATATTATAAGCGCTCAATCTCGGAAACGGTCAAAACGATTGTGAAATGCCGGTTTGGCGCGCGCAGGGGCGTATCTCGAATTTCGCCCCACGACCTCATGCTGTGGGACTCTATCAGCCAGGAAGTCCCGGAAACACTATTATCCCGGTCACGCCAATTCAGATGACCATGCGCACCAGAAAGTTCTACGACTTCAATGTACACTCCGCCCCGGAATTCCGCGATTCGCCTCAAGAGATGGCGAAAGTCGCTTCCGTTTACGGGTACGCGGGGATCGCGATCACGAATCACACACCACACCCCCCACATCCGCCGCACACCAGACAACTTCCACAGGATGCTTGCGACTCTAAACTTACGGTGTACTCTGGTGTTGAGATCGTCGCAAAGAACCCGCACCACCTCAGGCAGATGATTCAGAAATATCGCGCAGAGGTCTCTGTGCTTGCGGTGCACGGCGGAAGCGAGAAGGTCAACCGGGCTGCGCTTGAAACCCCTGCCGTCGATATCCTTGCGCATCCGGGCGAGCGACTGAATCAGGTGCTGATGCGGCTTGCTTCCGAAAATGGCGTTGCGATCGAGTTCAATCTCGACTCGATCATCAGGGTGCGTGGTGCGCAGCGGGTTCGGTCGCTGACAGAGTTCAGGCACAATCTCAAACTCGCACGCAAGTACGGTGCGCCCGTTGTGCTGACGAGCAACGCACAATCGATCTACGACCTCCGGGCGCCAAGAGAAATGATTGCGCTCGCAACAATCGCCGGAATGACCGTTGACGAAGCGATCACCGCTCTCAGCACGGTTCCGGACGCGATCATCAAGCAGGGGAGCGAGAACCGGATCATGGACGGGGTTGAGATCGTCAGCCGATGATCCGGAAGCAGCAGGTAGCACGGTAGCACAGTGAC
>JAGGRW010000179.1 GCA_021159385.1 Methanosarcinales archaeon | reverse complement strand
ACCCCCTGATCAGATTAAAATATCATGCCAGCCAACCGGGTAACCATGGAAATCGACGAGATCAGCATCACCAGAGCAATTGTTACCGAATTCACGAAATCGTTTCTTGACTGCACCGATGTCGATTGTGCGCTCGTCGGCGCTGGACCCGCAAATCTCGTTGCTGCGTACACACTCGCAAAAGCCGGTGCGGATGTCGCGGTCTTCGAGCGAAATCTCTCGGTTGGCGGCGGGATGTGGGGTGGCGGCATGATGTTTCCGAGAATCGTTGTGCAGGAAGAGGCGCGCCGGTTTCTCGACGAATTCGAGATCAAATACGCCGAGTGCGAGCCGGGTCTGTATGTCGCGGACTCGATTGAATCGGTCTGCCGCATCGCAGCAGCAGCGATCGGCGCAGGCGCAAAAGTCTTCAATCTGATGAGCGTTGAGGACGTGATGATCAGAGAGGGGAACCGCGTATCCGGGCTCGTTCTCAACTGGACAGCGGTTGCAGCGGCGCGTCTGCACGTCGATCCGCTGACGATCCGTGCAAAGGTTGTGATCGATGGCACAGGGCATGACGCGGAGGTCTGCAAGATCGTTTCAGAGAAGATTCCGGATGCCCTGCATGTTCATGGCGAGCGCCCGATGTGGGCGGCTCGCGGCGAGAGTGCGCTTCTCGATTTCACAAATGAGGTCTACCCCGGGCTGGTCGTTTCAGGCATGGCAGCAAATGCCGCGTACGGGGGACCCCGGATGGGTCCGATCTTTGGCGGCATGATGCTCTCTGGCGAGATGGCAGCAAAGGTTGCAATCGAAGTCATCGATTCGATCGACTCCGGGGCGTGACCTCTGGATATTGTTGAACTACCAATGAACGTACTTGCTCAATATGTTGTGGTAAATCGGTATTATCGGGTTTATGGCACTGGTTATCAATAGTGGTTTTGTGAAATTCTATCCAAAAATCCCACACAATATTGAGCATGTACCAATGAACTACCAAAAACTACTGAATTGGTAAGAATATGTGGGGAAAGTGAGAACCTACGCCTGATCAAGTATAAGATCAAGTTTGACCGTCCGCCTGTCCGTCTTTTCGATTTTCTTAACGATGTCCACAATCTCTTTTTCGGAGCACAGTCCTGTTTTCAGCATCATTCTCAGAACTGTGTGTATGTGCAGAAGATGTATATCTCTCTTTTTAGCAAATCGCTTAGCTTTTTCGTCGAGCGTTGCAAAAATGGCTGAACGGTTTATACAGATAGCAATAGATTCCAGTTCACCCCTGCCTAACGTTGGACTGCCAGCAAGCAACTCCATATACAGTTCCTGCTCCTTTGATTCTGCTGTTAGCACACCTATATTCTTGAATATCTCATCCGGATAGGTGTATCCATGCTCTTTAGGTACATTCAATTCCTCATAAACTTTTGAAGTGATTATCAGATCGTGTTTTCCTGAAAACAGCTTTTTAACTAACCCTATTATTTCTGCTTTAGCCAACACGCTAGCGAAATCCGTATCCATGACGATCATTCATAACATCCCAAGATATTTGACTTCTTCTTCCAGCTCTCTTTCTGTCGGGGTTACAGTCCTGATACTGATGCCGCGATCTGTCAGCACTTCCTTGAAACTTTCAAAGTCCATACCAGCGATCTCCGATGCTCTCATAAGAGACACACGTCCCTGCCTGTACATCTCTATGCCGATAAATATCTTCTTTTCAGGCTTATTCTCTAAAAAAACCCTGAAAGCGTCCTTCAATACATCGCTTCTTGAGGAATATTCTCCGGATCCTATCAAAACTTCAATTTCCTCAGTCATCGCCGGTGGCAGGCTTAAAGATGTTATCTGTTCTTCCATACCAATCGCCATATCGATGATGATCGCTGCCGTTATTTAACCTTTTCTAAAAAGAAGAAGTGATTTTTATTATTTTCTGGCTGTACTTACAATTATATCAACCGCAGATGCACGCGAGATTTACGCAGATGCCTGATGAACAAATCTGCGTTCATCCACGGTTCATTATATTTTTCAAATGATCAGAAAAAAAAGTCTCTCTGGGATGCTGTGCTGAAGCGTAGGCGGTGTGGACACGCGATAGCATAGAAGCATAACCGCCTGTTACCGTTCTACGCCAGAACACAAGCGGTCTCCTGATGCCTGAAGACAAGGAACACAGCCGACCCCTGACAGTTCGTTCTGTGCCGCACCCCTGCGGGCACC
Source organism: Methanosarcinales archaeon (assembly GCA_021159385.1). Taxonomy (GTDB): domain Archaea; phylum Halobacteriota; class Methanosarcinia; order Methanosarcinales; family Methanogasteraceae; genus Methanogaster_C. The sequence continues at coordinate 17,444 of JAGGRW010000179.1, read as the reverse complement.
AGAACGCCTGATCCCGGTCTCAATTCGATAACAGACCGATCAGACTCGATTACGACCTCTCCCCTGTAATGGAGGAAGAACTCGTCGTGGTCGTGGACGTACCACTTCCCCTCGCCCTCGCAGAGAACCGCCCGGAGCACCGAATCGCCGACAGTTATCATGTCGTGGGGGCGTCTTGGCGATTGTAATCGCTTCATCTCCTCGGCAAAGTCGATCGCTGTCAAATCCTGATAAATTTGGCTCATACTGATCTCATAACCTCCTTTGCTTTGACCATTCTGACGATTGCATCGTTGTACGGCGTCTCAATCCCATATCTGGCTCCCAACTCCACAATCTTGCCGTTGATGTAGTCGATCTCGGTCCTCTTCCCGCGGATTATGTCCTGAAGCATTGACGACCTGTGATTCCGTGTGGGCGGAAGCAACCGGTCCCAGAGAATCTCGAGATACGTGTCCTGCGAGTCCATGCCCAGATCGACGTTTGCTGCTTTTGCCACACGGAAGGCTTCTCCAACCATCTCCCGGATCAGCGGCGTGGTCTGCGGGTTGTCCGCAATCTCGCCGTATGTCACCTCAAACAGGGCGGAGAGCGGGTTAAGTGCGATGTTGTAGAGCGCCTTGTGCCAGATCTCCAGCATGATGTTTTCTGTGGGCATCGCAGGAATTCCCGCGCCATCAAGAATCCGTGCCAGTCCCCTCGTCCGCGGAGTGATTCTGCCGTCGATCTCGCCCAGAAGAGTCTCTGATGCGATGACCGTCACATCCACGCTTCCAGGCTCATGCATGACCGCACCGAATATCGCCATCCCGCCTACCGTCCGCTTCCTGCCAGCAATTTCAGCGAGCGTCTCCACATTCCCGATCCCGTTCTGCATCGAGACTACTGTGGTACAACCCCCTATCATGGGGAGCGCGGCTTCTGCGGCTGTTTCCGTGTCAAACGATTTTACGGTCAGAAAGACTACGTCCTGAACGTTAGAAGGCGGCGAGGTCGTGGCAACAAGGTCATCTACCCGGTGCTCACCCCAGATTCCGGTGATGCGAAGCCCGTTTCTCGCAATCTCTCCAATGTGCGGGTCTCGCCCCACGAGCGTCACCCTGTGCCCGGCTCTTGCGAGCATGCCGCCTACTGCGGAGCCGATAGCTCCCGCGCCCATTATTGCGATCCTGAACTTTTGGTCTGGTCTCTTCATCTCTGCGATCGGTTCCGGAGCCTGTCGAGAGCACTTTCGTCCCACATCAGTCTATTACTTTCTGGTGCCTCTGCGCAGCTTCCAACCGTTCCAGAGGCATCATTGCGGATTTTACGCCCGCGTCCCACCGGTCTTCGAGTTTCATCCCATGCAGCCACAACTCAATTCCGCACAGGCTCGATAACCAGAAGGTTCTTCTGATCCGCAACCTCTTTCAGAATCTGAATCGCTGATGCGAGTTCTGACTTTCCCACCGCCTCGACCAGTATATGTGCGGACGACTCTCCATTAATCTCCGGCATCGAAATTGCGATGTCAGTCACCTCTGCAAATCCGGTGCGGTCGATGCAGTCGATCGTGTCCCTGATGTCGGTGTGGATGATGTGCCCGATCAGGATCACAGACTCGCGTTCGATCAGTAGAGTCTCATCGATGCTGGCAATGATAATGCCACCTTTTTCGAGTTCGTCGATCAACAGCTTCCGCTTGTTCTCGTCAATCTCGAATACAATCTGCACCGGGATATTGCCCCTTGACGTCCTCTGATCGCGATGGTGCACGATGCTGATGATGTTGCCGCCGAGTGAGGAGAGCGGAGCGAGTGCCGCCAGAAGATGTCCGGGTCGATCCTGCAGTTCGAGGGTTGCTGCGATTCGCATTGAGAGTGATATGGCTTTTTGAGTATTATAGTCTTCCGACGAGCGTGGGCTGCCAGACCCTTCTGGTGTTGACAGCCCCATGTATGGGGGGATTTTTATATAATAAGTTATAATATACCGCGCATGGAATGCAAAAACACCATCATTCATGGAATATCGGTGAGGTGCAAACCCTTGCGAACATATAGGCAATCTGGATGGTTTATTAATCATTAACCTGATGTCATACATAATGCAGCAGCTCCAATCTACAACCACCAAGAAAACGAACAGACCGGGGGAATATCCGGATGCAAAGTTGCTCGGTAGAGAACGGAAAGTAAAAGATCGAAAGGATAAAGAAATACGTAGAGACGGATCTAAATACAAAATTGGTACTAAAATAGAATTTAAAGAAATGGATGTTTCTAAATGGATCAACAATATCCACTGCGGAGACAGCGAAAATGTATTGAAAGAAATACCAGATAATTCTATCGATATAATTATTACGTCACCGCCCTATAATTTTGGTTTGGATTATAAAGAGGATGAAGATCATGATGCTATTCACTGGTCTCACTATTTTTCGAAATTGAACAGAATATGGGCGGAATGTTTTAGAATTTTAAAGCCGGCTGGTCGTATATGTGTTAATGTTCAACCAATGTTTTCTGATTATATACCGACTCACCACATCATCTCAAACCAATTATCAGATCTGGGTTTGCTCTGGAAGGGGGAGATATTATGGGATAAGCACAACTACAACTGCAAATACACGGCGTGGGGGAGCTGGAAAAGTCCGAGTATGCCGTATTTGAAATACACTTGGGAATTTATTGAGATATTCTGCAAAGACTCGCATAAAAAAACAGGGGATGCGGATACAATAGATATTACAGGTGATGAATTTAAAAAATGGGTGTATGCAAAGTGGGACGTTGCGCCTGAGAGGAATATGAAAGTGTATGACCATCCGGCAATGTTCCCGGAAGAGATACCTTATCGTTTGATGAGATTATTCAGTTATATGGGGGATGTCGTTTTAGACCCGTTCAATGGTGTTGGGACAACAACACTGGTTGCGGAAAAATTAAATCGAAGACACATAGGGATTGATATATCTGAAAATTATTGTAAGGTGGCAGAAGAGAGAATCAGAGAATATAAGAAGCAATCGAGGCTGCACGACTTTCTGGGGTGATGAAATGCCACCATTCCTACATGGGAACAATATAGGGCGGAAATTGAAGGATGAAAAGGTCAAAGAGAATATCAACTTACTTCGCGAGATCAAAGAGAAGTATGATGAATGGAAAGAGCGTAATGAATCCATTACTGGTACTTCCAAAAAAGACATATTCGATAGAGTGAAGTTTTTAAACGAATATAAGGACTTTATCGATCAATCCCACTTTAAAAAAGAGAAGGGTAACAGATATGGGTTCACATCCCAATCAAAATTGCATTCAACGGTTATAGAGGAGTTTTTGTATTATTTGTTTGAAGGAATGCCAATTTTGAGTGGCAAACAATTGACATTGGGTCCCGGGAAAGCTTATGTTGATATGAGTTTCGCTCCAAAGAATATCGACGAATGGGAGAACAATCCGGGAGTTGACATCAAAGTCAAGGATCAGGATTTTGCCATAGGTAAAGAGATTTTCTGCATATTTTCATCGGATAAAGAGATGCACGATACTATTCGAAAAAATATTTTAGTTCCAATCATAGCGATAGAATGCAAGACCTATCTCGATAAGACAATGCTGGATGGGGCTTCTTATGCGGCGGAACGGTTGAAGAGGGGAAACCCTTATTCAGTGTATGTTGTTGTCACAGAGACAAACGCACTGGATATGAGTGTAAATCCAAAGCATACGCAGATCGATGAGATATTTGTTTTGAGAAGACAGAAACATAAGCGGAAACCATTGAACCCGATCGATGCGCAGATTGTGTGGGAATTATTTAATCTGGTCAATGAGCATCTGGAGAAAGAATGGTGGAATCCAGAAAAGGCTACCGAAAGGGGACGGTTAATAGATTAAATCGTAACTACTCACCCCCACCACCGAAAAATTTATTATTAATGAGATTATATTTCCCCTTGCAATGGTTGTAAACAAAACATTTCGTTTGATGGATTGAGAACCTCATAGACCTACTCACGATGAGATTCGTGCTGCTTACCAGCAAGGGGAAGAGGCTATCATCCAACTAGTCGAGTACCTCGCCTGGGAATTACAGACCATGCAGGATCAGCTACAAGCCCTGCAAGATAAGCTGAACAAGAACAGTAAAAACAGCAGCAAACCCCCTTCCAGCGATGGACTCAAAAAGACGCCCCGCACCAAAAGCCAGAGAAAACCGGGCAACAAAAAGAACGGTGGGCAGGAGGGGCATGTTGGTCGCACACTGGGACCGGTTGAAGTGCCGGATTATATAGAAGTGCACATTGCGGATCGATGCACCGTGTGCGGCGCAACTCTCGAAGATGTCGAAGCGGATGACTACCAGAAGCGGCAGGTATTTGACATTCCACCCGTGAAAATTGAAGTAACGGAACATCAAGCAGAGATCAAGACGTGTCCTCATTGTAACGCACGCAACATGGCTCAATTTCCACCAGACGTCACCGCATCGGTGCAATACGGCAGCCGTATCAGGGCGATGGCAGTTTACCAGACCAACTATCAGTTTGTCCCGTTGGAACACGTCGGAGACTTTTTCGAGGATATTTATGGTCACCGCCCAACGGAGGCATTTACCCTCGAGGCGAATGCAAGATGTGCAGAGAACGTTAAACCAGCTAATGATGTGATGGGAATTCTAGCAGAATTCGATGGAGTTGCTGTGCATGATCACTGGATGCCATATTTCAATTACACTGACGTAATACATGCCCTTTGCAATGCCCATCACATGAGAGACCTTACATTTGTTCACGAACAGTATGAGCAGGACTGGGCGGAAGAGCTGAGCCAATGCTTGCTTGATATCAAGAAAGAGGTGGATCAAGCCAGACTGTACAAAGATGAGCTACGCATGATGAAACTGAGGCAGAAGATATCAGGCACATTTCGGACTGCTGCAGGGGCAGATGTGTTCTGTGGTATTCGCGGGTATATATCTACAGTGCGAAAGAACGGTTGTCGTATGCTCGATGCGATTCAAGATGCGCTTAGAGGAGATCCATTTATACCATCTGGCTGTGTGGGTGAGTAGTTACTTTAAATGTTATAATTGTTTCGACCGCGGTGAGATTGTCACCTTATCTGGAGTTTTGGGGGATTCTGTGAATCTGTTCAAGTGAGTTGTGGCTAAAAGCTTTTATCAGCCATAGATGGACACCGATTAAAGGTCATTTGCCCCGGAGCAAGATTCATTCAAGAGATCCCATCCGATACTTGAGGACATTCGACCTCACAACCAAAGAGTGTATGACTCGAACATCACACAATGGCACCATCCCCCTCACGGGTAATGTTAATACCAATCACGAGAGAAGGCTACATCCCAACCACCGGAATGTGACTGCGAAACAACAGTTGAACCGGAAAACAGGTGACTAATCGAATGGCAAAATCGTTTTATAAATACGTACGAGACGCATGGAAGAATCCTGACCAGACTTATGTGCATGACCTCAGATGGCACCGCCTGCAGGAATGGCGCAATGACTCGAGCGTGACGCGGATCGAGAGACCAACACGCATCGACCGTGCCAGATCGCTCGGCTACCGGGCAAAGCAGGGGATAGTGATGGTGCGTGCGAGGGTGCGGCGCGGCGGCAGGCGCAAATCAAGATACATACGCGGACGAAGGACGAAGCGCATGGGAATGCACAAGATAACCACCGCAAAGAGCCTGCAAATGATTGCAGAGGGACGTGCGGGCAGTAAATACCCGAACATGGAAGTTCTGAACTCCTACTGGGTCGGAGAGGACGGAAAACACAAGTGGTACGAGATTATACTGGTCGATCCGAACCATCCCGCAATCAAAAGCGATTCTCGCCTCAACTGGATCTGCGATGTCCGCGGCAGGGCGGAGCGAGGATTGACAAGCTCGGGGCGCAGATCAAGGGGATTGCACAAGCGTGGCGAGGGCACAGAGAAGGTGAGGCCGAGCAAGGGTGCGCACCGGGCGTAGGTGCGTGCGGACCTGCCGGTACAGGTTGCAGGTTGCAGCGTTTGGATTTTTGCACATCTGGCAGGCAGTGGCTTTTTGATTTCTTCGTGGATGGGTTATGACAAAGAAGATTAACCACAGAGGACGCGGAGGGCACAGAGAGTTGCTGTGTCCTCTGTGCTCTCTCTCGGTTTTCCGAACCCAATTCCAGAAGATAATAAAAAGTCTCATCACGTATAACGCAAATATTATAGCAGGATGTGGCTGACACAATGGATACGATAATAACCACGATCAAGGGCGTGTATGTGGTTGGTAACCCGAAGCAGATATCGCCTGTGGTGCTGCTTGCAGACGATGACAGCGACCGCATCATGCCAATCTTCGTTGGTCATGCAGAAGCGATGTCGATACACTTTGCGCTGCAGAGCGAGGTTGCCCCGCGTCCCATGACACACGACCTCATAATTTCGATGTTAAAGGAACTGGGATCCGGAGTGGATCACGTATTGATCGACGATCTGGACGAGGGCACGTTCTATGCGCGGCTCGTAATAAGCGTGCATGACTCGTCAAAGGAGCTCGATGCAAGACCAAGCGATTGCATAGTGCTTGCGGTGAAGACGGGTTCGCCGGTCTATGTGCGAAAAGACCTTTTTGATCAGATTGCGGTCGATTCCGACGAATTCGAAGGCATCGACAACATCAGTGAATATCTCTCTTGATCTTAAAGCACCATGCATTCGGATTCGGATATTTCACGGTTCATGCGGCGGGAGGTGCAAAACTGCACGCCGTGCGTACATGGCGGCAGGATCGCGGAGTTTTCCGGGCGATCTGGGATGGGGCACACCGATCCGATCGACTTCAGTGCCAATCTGAACCCGCTGGGCGCGCCTGATATCGTGGCGTCGCGGGATGGGGGAGGGGATGACGATAGCGGTGGCGATACTGATACCGACCTCACGCACTACCCGGATAACAGGTACCTCCGGCTGAGAGCCGCATCCGCAGATTTCGTCGAGCGGTACTCGGGGTGTGACAGGGCGCACCGGATCACCGCGGAGAACATCGTGCCCGCAAACGGATCATCGGAGTTAATCAGACTCTTTGCGGAGACGACATTGGAACGCGGCGACCGTGTGATCATCCCTGCGCCGACGTTTGACGAATACGCATTCCAGTGCCAGTTGTTCGGAGGAGACGTGCGGTACTGCGATTATTCTAAAATTCTCGAGCTGTCATCAGACGAGATCTCAGACGCGTCTCTTCTATTCCTGTGCAACCCGAACAACCCGACAGGAAACCTGATTGCACGAGAAGATGTCAAACGACTTGCAGAACGATGTTCCGATCACGAAACGTTTCTCTTTGTGGATGAAGCGTTCATAGAACTCTCGGATCCGGCAGAGTCAGTTGCGCACCTCGTCTTTGACTCTGATTTCGTATTTGTGATCCGGTCGCTGACAAAAGTATTCGCAGTGCCCGGGCTCCGTCTGGGCTTTGGTATCGCATCCGGAGAACTCGCCGAACTGCTCAATCGCGCACGGCTGGTCTGGAATGTTGGTGCGCAGGCAGACGCTGTCGGAACTGCGATGATTGCGACATGCATAAAAAGCAACTATATCGAGGAGTCGATTGACCTGATAGCAAAGGAACGTGGATATCTCGAGAAGAAGTTGACCGAACGCGGCTTTTCTCCACTCAAAAGCGATGTCAACTTCATTCTTGTCGATGTCAGCAAGACCGCCGGCATGAATGCCCATGAACTGGCGGAGGGACTGCTCGATCACGGGATTCTGGTCAGGGATTGTGCGACGTTTGTGAATCTGGATGAGCGGTACATCCGGATCGCGGTTCGGACGAGGGAGGAGAACCGGATGCTGGTGCAGGCTCTTGATGCGGTGGTTTGATCCGGCATACCCGCGGGAAGCTGGCATTCCCGCGAACCCGGGAGACCCAAAACCCCTTACCTCGCAACCAGAATCGTGGAATCGTCATCGACACGGTTGTCTGAGAGAATCGCCTCTCCGAGCTCCCGAAGACCACGCGAAATGTCGTAATTTGTGATATTAAGCCCGCGTATCCCATCGCTGTGCATGATGATCGTATCCCCCTCACGATAAGGATATGAGAACGTCTTCACAACCTTGAGGTTGCGCCCGATGACTCCGCTCATCGATGTGAAACGCGATTCCCCAATTCCGCCGGCACTGAGTCCCATCGCGGCGATGTTTCCGACGCCGGAAAATCGGATCTCGCAATCTGTGATGCATGCGATCGCAAGAACCGCGCCTCTGGTCTTTCCCAGTGTTTCGTGACATTTCCGAACCGCATAATCCAGATCGCGGTCGCAATATTTCTCAAGGCACTCGACAGCCATCTGCGATGCGAGATGCGCATCTCTACCGTGCCCGATGCCGTCGATCACCGCAAGCGTTATCCGCTCTTCGGTCTCGCTTACAAAATACGCGTCACCGTTCTCGGTTTCGCCTTCCTTCGGTACTGTTATAACTTCGATCTTCATGCTTGTGGCACCGTTATATAAAATATGCTCCCGCCGCCGGGGTTGTCCTCGATCCAGACGTTTCCTTTGTGCGTTGCAACGGCGTGCTTCGTTATTGCAAGCCCGATCCCGCTACCCTTAATTCCACGCTTATCGTTCCGCACAAAACGCTCGAATACGGCTTCCTTCATGTCGTCGGGTATGCCCTCCCCGTTATCGGCAACTCCGAACTTCCAGTGGGGACTGGAATCGATATCAATATCGTCAAGTGTTATCGTGATCGTTGAATTCATCGGGCTATATTTGATCGCGTTGTCGATGATGTTCAGGTATGCGTTTCTTATAAACTCAATTCCGCGCACAGGATACCTCCTATCGGTCTGATATTTTATATCGAGTTTTGTGCCGTGTTCTTTTATCTTACCCTCTAGAAACTCAAATATTTCGGAAAGCATCTCATTTAGATCAAATTCTTCAAAATCTTCATCGGAAAATCCTTTTTTGACTTTGGAATATGTTCTCATGCTCTCAATCATCTGATCGATCTCCATCGCGGTCTTCTCGATCTTGTCTGCAAATCCCACGACCTTCTCGTCTTTTGATCGCATCCTGATGAGACTGCTGTACCCAACGACTCCTGATAGCGGGCTCCTGATGTCGTGGCTCATGATGCTGATGAACATCTCCTGAAGGTTGTTTGCGTCATTCAGTTCGTCCGCAAGTCGTTTCTCACGCTCATACCGCTTCTCATGCATATCGATGTATTCGTGGTATGCGACTGCATAGCCCATCATCAGCTGGATCAGCGGCTCTGATGCGCTGTTGAACATGCGGACGGTCTTTTCGATCGGATACTCGGAGACGAGACCATTGAGCGTATTCAGGTGAGCCTCAAGCATGTAATCCGGTCCGATATTAGCCCTGACGCACTTCTTGGATATGGTTTCGATATCCATGAGATAGCGATCATTCCCTGACTCCAGAAACGCTCTCAGAATCACGGAATATTCCTTGCGCAGTCCACTCTCATCTGTCATGTCACTACACCCATTTCCGCGCAGTAACGATGGTACCGCGCCCGACCTCGGTATCAATCTCGAATTCATCCATCAACCGCTTCGTTCCGGGAAGCCCTGCCCCAAGTCCTCCGCCTGTCGTGTGTCCGTTAGTCATGGCGAGCTCGAGATCCGCGATACCGGGTCCGTGATCCTCTGCCACGATCTCGACTCCAGTCGCCCCCTCTGACGCAACCTCTCTTATGTACACAACACCGGAATCGGCGTACCGCAGGATGTTTCGTGCCAGCTCCGATATGGCTGTGGAGATTCGTGTCTGATCCACGAGCCCGAACCCGATACTCGCCGCAGTCGATTTCCCCTGCGATCTGGCGGTCACTATGTCGTATTCATCGTTTATCGGAACGGTCTCTTCGATCCCACCCATAGTATCACACTTCGTTCTCCTTGACAAGCTCTTTCAGCATTTCGAGACCTTTTTCGAGATTCAGCGATGTGTGCATCCCGGTAAGCTCCATTCCGAACTCAACGAGCGTTATTGCGATTGCGGGCTGCAACCCAACGAGTACAGTCTTAACGCCCATGATATTTGCCATCTTCGCAATCTCAACAAGCACTCTTGTTATGAAACTGTCAAGGACATCGATTGTTGTAACATCGATGATCAGTCCTTTCGCATTTGTTTCCTGTATCTTGTTCAGGATGTCGTCCTGCAGACTGAGTGCGAGTCTGTCGTGAAGCGCAACCTGAATCGATGTGATCAGGAAATCGCCGATCTTCAGTACCGGTATCTTCTCATACGTCTCTTGCATTAGTCTGTCCTCCCTATTAGCATATCTGCCCGTTCCATCCGTTTTATGTCATATCCGGTACCAATAGTCTCTCGAAGCATAATCTTCGATCGCCAGACTCTGGTTACGATCGCAACAATTGTTATGATGGTTATGACGGTCGGTTCCGAAAGTACCAATCGATGCGGTTTTGCCATTTACACCCAACTCTCCTTTCCACCAGCCAATGCCCACTCTGATACTGGGGCTCCATGCTGCTGATGTATAAATGTATATGCAAGCATTTAAAAGTTTTCTATTTATCCGGGATTTGTCGCCATGATGCTTTCGCAAGACCCAGTGCGACCGGTAAGTAAGTGAGGTAAGTAAGTAATACAGTGATACCTGCCCCGTCGAAAGATATATCTGTCAGGATTCATATAACCTACTGTGGTTGATAATATATTGTGATAGGGTCGGATAATGGTAGTCAGAAGAAATATTTCTCTTGAACCAAGCCATCTGAAACTGCTCGAACCGCTGACCGAAGAGCACGGGGGTAATCTCAGCGCGGCGATGCGAGACATAATCGATTTCTACGGTTTTATGATCCAGCAACACGGATCAATCGAGGAGGCGCGCCACGCAAGCCGGGATGATAAATACCGATCTCCACGCGAACTCTTAATCGAAGACGGGTTCTGCGCGATGATCGATTATCCCATGTTTGATCACTTCTTAAAACACGCAAAGGACACGCTGGTCGAGCCAGAGATATTAGACGACATCATCGACCCGCTCATCATCAACAGAATATCCGAACTGGTCGATCATCTCAACCGGAAGTGCAAGGAATACGGCTGGCAGACGACCATAATCATGGAGTATGATAATGACGTTGCGCCAAAGACCGCAATCTCGGTCATCACCGGTAGAAGCATGCATTTGAATCTGTTTTTGTCGGGCATGGTCGGACTGTTTCTCGCAAAGCAGAAGTATCTCGGGATTGTGCAGGTTGACCGGAGGATGAGGTCGATACGTATAGATCTGCAGCGGAAGGAGAGTGTGGATGAAGCATACGGCGATTTACTCCGAAATTTTGGGAATCTGCAAGAAGCGGTCGATGGGATGCGGGAAAAACCGGATTTCTGGCGAACGCTTGTTGATCTGCACAAAAACTCGGACTACAACATGGTAACAATACACAAACACGAGTTCGAGGACCTGCTCGCCCACCGGATACCGCTGGACACGGCAGTTCTGGAGCGGAGTGTGGACGATTCCCGCCCGGAATTCCTGCGGTTTGTGAAAGATCTCTACGAAACGATGCAGATCGTCAAGCATATCGAGATCAACGGCAGCAAGATCATGATCGATCATGGCTATCGTGATCCAGACTCGATTGCAACTGTAAAGGAGATTATGGTCAGGTCGTTTGGCGCCGATGGCAATTCGTACATAGCAGACGAACTCGGGCGGCTGATCGTGCTCCATCAGGTGGATGAAGAATGATTGCAAAGGAAGAGAAAGCGATGGTGGTTCTTCTTGTGATGGCGATGCTCTCGCTTACGGTTTTGTACTTTTTGACGTGAATCGGAGGTGAGAGATTGTGCCGATGCAAACACCAACGTCCCAACGAACACCCATGACATCACAGACACCCCAGACCCCCCACATCCCACAAACGCCCGCGCTCACCGTGGATGCCGTAATTGAATACCGGCAGAAGCTCGTTCTGATCAGGCGCAAGAACCCTCCGTTTGAGGGCAGCTACGCGCTTCCCGGCGGGTTCGTTGAGGTGGGCGAGTCGATGGAGGACGCGGCGCGGAGAGAAGCAAAAGAGGAGACCGGACTCGATATCGATATCGTACGGCTCGTTGGCGTCTACTCTGATCCAGGGAGAGACCCGCGCGGACACACGGTATCGGCATGTTATCTTGCGACCGGATCCGGTGTGCTCGCTGCCGGAACCGATGCCGATGATGTCGAACTCTTTGACTTTGACCGGATTCCGGAACTTGCTTTTGACCATGACCGGATGGTCTCTGATGCGACCCTGTGGTTTTCAGTAAAAAAAATCGGGGTTGTCAGGTCGCATGCAAAGGACTCCGCAAAATGGTGGGATGACGTAGTCTCCGAGGTCGTTCTGGACGATGAGTACACGGATGCTCTTGACGGGCTCGACGAGTTCTCGCACGCTACAATCGTCTTCTTCCTGCACAAAGTAGCAGGCGGAGTTCACGGCGTTCGGATGAAGACGCACCCGAGAGGAAGGGCTGACATGCCCTACATCGGGATATTTGCTCTCTGTACGCCGCGCAGGCCAAACCCGATTGGGATTACCGTTGTTGAGATCACAAGAAGGGATGAGAACCGCCTTGTCGTGAGGGGGCTTGACGCGATCGATGGAACGCCGGTTCTGGACATAAAGCCGTATATTCCGTGCAGTGACGATGTGCAGGTCGCGGAATGGGTCGATCGGCTGCATGGGGTCCGGTGACCGTTACCATGGCTGCGGAGGGTTTTAAAATCAGTATCCGCAACTCTGCGTGTGCCACTCCTTTGACCCGGACTCCCTGATGTGTGCTGGCAGCAGATATGAGAAGGCGCCTTCTGATGCATGGCTTTTGAACTTCGCAGTGGCAATTCCCCCTTTTGCCGGCTTTACATATATTCTATCAAAGGACTCTCTAACGATCAGCCACACCCTTCCGCCGAGCACAAAGATCTCGTCGACCGGATACTGCACCTCGCCGATCGTTTGCCTGGAATTAATATTGATAACCGAAACCACTTTGTTTGAGGGAATATTCGAATGAATCTCGCCCTTTGCTCCAAGATCCATCAATCTGGTTGTCGCACCCCATTTCCCATGTCGTTTTTCGATCCATTCGCTCTTCACAAGGTGACTTAAGATGTCTCTCAGTTCGTCTTCCGAACAGAACCTCTCAAAGAGATTTCGAAGGTGGCGATCGGTAAGCCCGCCCGGGCTGGCATAGAGCGAGGATGCGACCTGCTGCACCACGACTGACGGATCGTGCGAATAATCAACCGGTTCGATATATCCTGCCATTGCAACGTGAAACATCCGTTCAAGCAGCATCTGTTCATCCGCAGAGCCGTACATGGCAAAGACCCGGTTTTTTTGCATACGCCTGCTCCCCCTCCCGATCCGCTGGAGCAGCGATGATATGCTCCACGGGACTTCTGCAAGCACGATGGCATCGATATCCCCGATATCAATCCCTATCTCAAGCGTCATGGTAGCCACGCAGACTCCGTACTGCGCGTCCTTCATGAAACTCTCGGCTTCCCCACGAATCGATCTGCTTAAACTGCCGTGATGGACCGCAACGCGGTTAGAACCCCACAGATCAACGCATTCCCTGGAAAACACCTCAACTGTTGCTCTCTTATTGCAAAATATCAACAATTTCCGGATGTTCTCTCTTCTTACGCAGTCATACAGTTCTTCAGCCGATCCAACGAGCGTGTAATCAATTTCTCGCTTATCAGAGTCGGTGATGACCTCAAAATCTTCGAGATATCTGCTTCCCACCTCCTCCGGAGATGCCACTGTGGCAGAGAGGGCGTAGATATTGAAATCCGTTTCTGAAAGCTGTTTTAGCCTTTTCAAGAGCAGTCTGAGTTGATCTCCTCGATATGTGTTGTCGATTAGATGTATCTCATCGAGTATCACTGCTCTTATATTCTTGAACGAGCCGGGATGTCTGCAGATCATCGAATCGAACGATTCCGGTGTGGTGATCAGGACATCCGGAGACTTAGCCGGGTTAAACCGTGGCGTATCACCCGTCTTCAGCGACACCGAGACCCCAAGTTCATCCATCTGCCCCCTGAGGCGGTCGTGCATATCGTTGACCAGTGCCTTCGTCGGAGAGATGTAGAGGATCGCAATGCCACCTGCTCGGTTCCCACCGCCCCACCCTTCCTTCAGATACCGTTCGATCAGTGGCGCAATCACAGCTTCGGTCTTTCCACTGGCGGTGGCTGAGACGATGATCGCGTTCTTCCCGGTAAGGACCACAGGAACGGTTTGTGATTGGATCGGGAGGAGCCTGCCGTATCTGCCAAAAAAAGTCATCCACGTACGCCTGAGCCTTCGCCTGTCAGAATCCATCCAGCAATTCCCCGATCGGCTTATCCGGATGGAAACGAGTGAGATCAAGAGCCTCCACAAGCCCCTTGATGAATCTGCGGGGTTCCGGAGCCGATGTTTCGACAGGCTCGTTTGCATCCATGTCTGTGCAATATGCGTGTGGTACCATAAACGTTATGCGTGTGGTTTGGCTATCACTTTAGAATGCGCAGCGAGAGTGGAATCGGCATCAGAACCGCCACGGTGGGTTGAACAAGAAAAAAAACCATCGCCCGTTGCAAACGCTACTTGTCCATTAGCCATGTATGCATCATAGCCGGTCGTGGTTGTCATAAAAGGGCATGCGAACGATTTCTGGCGCGGGCGAGGCGGAGGAGATGGTTGCAGGGGGGCGGCTGTCGATGCGCTTGCAGACCACAGGATGGTATTACCCGGATGCCGCTAACAGTCATTGACGCAGAATATCAACGATTCGCTCAACCACTTCGTTTATTTTCTTCTGTTTGAGGCTTCCGGCTTGATACAATATGATGTTACTATCTGCTGTAAAAATACGATTTGGTCGGATATGACTCCGTTGTTTAAGAGTTCCGGTCGCAAAATCATCTTCATCAATTAAAATGGCGTACTTGTCTCTGACCCACTGACTGGTTATCTGACATAATATCAAGTCGTTCCCTCCCAATGCAGCGATAACTAAAGCAGGTCGCCTTTTCGCCTGAGTTAGATCGGAGAATGGAAAAGGAACAATTATAACGTCTCCTTTTACAAATCTCGCCAAGCTTTATCCTCCTCAGGTCTCAGCCAATCTCTCTTGAGGGCTGATTCACTCGCAATCATAGTTTCCAGTTTATTTGTCTTAGCTTTTATCTTTAGAAATCGAATAAAGTCCAATATTTCTTCGAGAAATGATTCCGGAACTTGCTCGATCTCATTTACAATCAATTCGACTTTGGTCACATCGGTCATATTTTCACCTCACAAGATTATACGCCATAAGTCGGTTATATAATTTATGTTCGGCAATTTCTGATAACGGGCGGCGGGGGTTTTGTGGAGGGTTTGCGAACCCGGGCGGTGGATGCGATTGAGGTTATACATCGAGAATGTGAAGTTGGTTTGATCGATGTGGGCAACCATCTAACATTTCAATCCGCAAAAGTAATACGCGCAGTATCCTCTTTATAGTTGAAATACACTTCAAACTCTTCTAATAACGTTTTAAATCCAATTATCAGTGGCATTTCATCTGTTAGAGCAAAGTAACTGATCATTCTGATCTCTTTCGTGTGAAACTTATCATCTATGAGCATCGCATCGATCTCACCAACAAGCACTGGGATGGAACACTCATCGATAGGGACGATGCCGCTCATGCTATGATCTGCAAGTACGGTTGTATCGGAACTACTCCATATTCTTCGTGGTATTACTGAAATATGTGCACCAGTATCCACGATTGCAGAATAAGGACCTATCCACCCATTTTCCCTGAAAACATAATGCCTGCCATCAATCGAATGACATAACCCTTACCCTTGATCTTGCGCTCAAGATCGGGATCAGTGCCCCTGTCGAAATACAGTTCAATAATAGTAGACATGTGCCCCGCTTCCAACAAAGATCAGTGGGATGCGCTTTTCTGATACTTTCGCCCTTGCTTCATCTTCTGCCCTACCAAGTTCCGAATTCGCTGCAATCGCATTCTCCTCGAATATAGCCACCCATTTATCCGGATACTTAACCGTAAGTTCAGACATGTGCTCACGCGCCCAATTCCAGTCCTCCCAGAATCTTTTGGTTATCTCGAACATGTTAGCACCCGATGTGATCTTGGTGATGCTTGTATTATACTTTTTGGGACTGATCGGATGGTTGCGATCGATCAGGGAGGCAGGACGATCCGATCAGTGGCTGTGTGGGTTGCTACGGCGAGTGGGGGGCTATGTGTTTGGTGCGAACACGGGATGAATTGTAGGGCAAAAAACTTATGTAACTACGAATGTATACATCCGTAATATGATCGTTTCGGACGCTTCAACACTCATACTTCTTGCAAGGGTGAGTATTTTAAGAAGATTCCTCTCCGCTTTCGGAAAAATCATCGTCCCGGAAGAAGTGGCAAAGGAAATGATAGTAGCGCACAGTCTGGATGCAAGAATGCTGGAAAGAGAGATAAAAGAGGAGAGTATCATCGTAGAAAAGATAAGATCGAGTACAGATGGAATAACAGGGCAATTCAGACTGGACAAGGGAGAAGCAGAAGCGTACGTCCTTTACAACGAGTTGCATGCAAGGGTGATATTAACGGATGACGGGGAACTGATCAAACTGTGCAAGCTCTTTGAGATCCCATTCGTCAATGCTCTGGCAATCGTTGTACGGATGTTTGATCGCGGACTACTCACCAGAGAAGAGACCTGTGAGTACCTGCGAAAACTGAATGATTACGGTAGATATTCCGGAAAGGTTTACAACATATTCAAGGAGGAAGCAAAATGTCCATGACAATCTCGGTTAGATACGAACCAAAACAGGATCTCGACTTCATCACAGGTGTTTTAGGACTCACCATGTCAGAAACCGTGCGGAGTCTGATAGACGAGGGCAGGAAGATGAAAGCCCTGCAACTGTACAGGCATGGTAAGGTCAGTCTCGGACTGGGCGCGAAAGTAGCGAAACTCACATTGTCGGAGTTTCTTGATCTTCTCAAGGAGCATAATGTAAAACTCAATATCGATGTCGAGGATGCTGAAAAAGCGCTTGCGTATTCAAGAGAGAATCTGTAGGTGGAGAGTTGGCAGGGCGGCGGGGTTTTTGTGGAGGGTTTGCGAGACCGGGCGCGTCCCCCGGCTATGCATAGCGATATTCGGTCCCGGGTTCGGGGGGTTGTCGGACGTGACCGCTCGCCCCGGGACGCTGTCTATTTTGTCGATCTGACCTCGCGGGAGTACTTGGGGGTGTGCCGGATGGAGTTGCCGGATTGTGTGTACTGGTGGCGATTCTGCGGATCTCGGGGGGGTAGGGGGTTCTGGTGTGGGATGGCATCTGTGCAGCGGTTC
>JAGGRW010000038.1 GCA_021159385.1 Methanosarcinales archaeon | reverse complement strand
TACACATTACCGCCCGAAGGGCGCATGGATGGTGTGGCGGTGGCTGTTGCGCATGACGAGTTTTGGGGGATGGGGTTTTCTGGTGTCAGCGGGTTTTTGGGTGCGGGGGCGGTTGGTGATTGATGTGAGGAGGATGTTTGATACGGGAGAAGTGGAAGGGGATGGGGTTTTATTATACGGGGTTGTAAAAGTGAGCATGTCCCGAACACCACCATAACAGGAAGGATATATGAAAAATATAAATTACTCAGTAGGTATTTTTCTCAGCAGAAACTTACAAAACTTACAGTACCATGTAATAATTGTAAGTGGTGGTTTGGATGATTAATCCTTATGTGACAGGATTTCCGGCAGATCCGAAGTCATTTGCAGGAAGAGGAAAGGAATTAGGCGAAATAAAGAAAGCAATTGATTAATTCCACTTTGCTAAATTAGCCGACACCAGACATCCGAGTCTGAACGGTAGTCTCAGAACAAGTGATATATAATTTATAAAGAATACTATCTACACAGCTATTTGCATTTATTATGAAATAAATAATACCAAGTATACGACTTTATTCAATATCTTCATACAAGAATTATGACACTCCAAAAATGTCCGAAAGCACCGGCTCCCCCATACACGAACATGACACTACAAAAGTTAAATTATTTAGCTTTGGAGATCTTCATGGTCATTTCGTTTCTTCTTCTGTTTCCTCCTCGCAGAATCGATGGATGATTGTCGTTTTCTGTGTCTGACCTCCATCTGGCGCAGCACTTCCTCAACCGTGACATCTCGTCTTGGAAGAAAGTGTTTCAGTAGTGTTTGGATGTCCGAACAGCTCAATAAAGGATATTCATCTTTGTTTGACAAACGACGTTTCAGCATGAACAACATCGCCACCATCACAAGTGTAATATGGTGATGCCAGCCATTCCAACCGCGAATCTGGTATTCATCGAGACCGCATCTGCCTTTTCCGTCCTGCAGCGCGCGTTCGACCCAGAAACGTTGTATGCAGTGCCAATGATAAATATGATGCGAACATAAGCACCATACCATGTCAGAAGTCAAAATCTTCTGGGACCCGAAAGGATTTGAACTCGACTCCCTTGGAACAAAGAAGTATATGAGGGCGACCGATGGCGACACGCCATACATCTCTGTGCCGATCAGGATGCTTTCCATAGACACGCCTGAAGTTCACTACCCGGGCAATTCCAAGCCATCCAAAAGCGATGGGAAGCTTATGCAGCTTGCTGAGTGGATCGATTCCGGGATTGCGCCTGTTGGAAACGGACTCGGGGAGTACCTCCATCCGAAGCTCGCAACAGGCAGCGCAGGCACGCTCCACGAGGAGCAGGGAATGCTCGCTACAGCGAAGTTCAAGGAACTGATTGCGGAGAGGCTGACGAAGCCGAGCGGCGCAAAAAGGAAGGTGTATATCCGGGCTGCGGATCAGCATTTTGACCATTACGGCAGGCTCCTTGCGTACATGTCGCCGAGCTACAGCAGAAAAGAGCGGGAATCCCTGCCACAGGAGGCACAGGTCTCGTTCAATCATGCAATGGTTGCATCCGGCTGGGCTGCTTCGTTTATCATCTACCCGAGCATCCCGAAGTACACCGAGCTTGTCGCATTTCAGGATGCTGCTAGGGCTTCCTGCGAGAACGGGCTTGGCGCGTGGAGCGACCCGCTGACGCTCACAGGCTACGAGTTTAGGATGTGCATAAAACTCTATAACATCACAAAGAAGCTCGTCGGGGGCAAAAAGCTTGCCGGATACGAGAAGTACGGGTATGTCTCCAGATTCTGCGTGGATATGACCTCGCGTGAGATATTCTATCCTGGGGCATATTACCGGGTTGCGCCGTACAACCGGATCTTTATCTGGTCAGAGGATGTTGGTGATGCTGTTGCCAAATTGAACCTGCTGCCCGCGGGTACGGATACGTCCGCCTGAAGCTTGTTCCCGGCTGCGAGCACGACAGGGGCTTTGCCCGCCCCGCCTCTGTTCTCGCTTCCCGCCAATCATGCGGCAGGCGGCTCAATCGAGACAGATGAGGCGCGCTGGCTGCCGCGGTCGGCGAGTGACTCAGCTCACGCTCAAGTACTGGAGATTACCGGGCAAAAGTAGGTGCTTTTAGAGTAATACAGCGACGATGATCGTTACCCACATTGCGATCTGGACGCCAAGTATCCACTTGAGGTTGGAATCGATCTTTGTGTTCAACTGGGTATCCATTGCAGCGATTCGCCCGTTGACTGTGAGTTCCATTGCAGCGATTCGCCCGTTGACTGTGAGTTCCATTGCAGAGATGCGCTCGTTGGTTTCGTTGATACGCTCGTTGGTTTCGTTGATACGCTCGTTGAGAGCGAGTTCCATCGTAGTGATACGCTCGTTGAGAGCGAGTTCCATCGTAGTGATATGCTCGTTGGTTTCGTTGATACGCTCGTTAATCCGAATATCCATTGCGGCGATGCGCGTATTTATCCCGGCGATGTCATCTCTGAGATTCTGCTGTCCCTCACGCAACATGTCAAAAATCCGATCCTGATTCGTGATCGTGCCCTCGAGAACGCTCACCCGACTTTCGATGCTTCTTCCCCTATATTTGATTGTGGAACTTACTGGCTCGGCAACTGCTGCGTCCATGTGTTGGACTTGCGTCCGCGGCACATAAATATATTTGCATGATCCGATCCTCCAGAAGTACGGTTGGTTACGCAGCCCCGAAACACCCACACCCGCGCAATGTTTATGTCTGTCCGCCCCGAGTTCAACCACATGGAAAAGAACGCGCAGCAGTCCGCGCTTCCGCCAAAGTCCGAGTTCAGTGAGTGGTATCACGAACTGCTCGCAGCAGCCGAGATTCTGGATGTCAGATACCCGGTCAAAGGACTCTGTGTGTGGCCCCCCTTCGGCTTTTCCCTGCGGAAAAATGTTTATTCGATCATTCGAGAACTCCTCGACAAAGATCAGCACGAAGAAGCAATGTTTCCGCTCTTGATCCCTGAAAACGAATTCATGAAGGAAGCAGAGCACATCAAGGGATTCGAGGATGAGGTTTACTGGGTTACGCACGGCGGAACAACCCCGCTGGAGATGAAGCTTGCTCTGAGACCGACAAGCGAGACCGCGATCTATCCGATGTACAAGCTCTGGATCCGGTCACATGCGGACCTGCCGCTGAAGGTTTACCAGATCGTGAACACGTTCCGGTACGAGACGAAGCACACCCGCCCACTCATCCGCCTGCGTGAGATCACCTCGTTTAAGGAGGCGCACACTGTTCATACGGACTGGGAGGATGCCGCAAAGCATGTGGACCGGGCGATTGAGATTTATCAGGAGTTTTACAGGCGTCTTGCAGTTCCAACGATCGTTTCAAAGCGCCCTGACTGGGACAAGTTCCCTGGCGCGGATTACACGCTTGCAGTCGATACCATTATGCCGGACGGCAGGGTTCTTCAGATCGGAACCGCGCACCACCTTGCTGACAACTTTGCAAAGACGTTCGAGATCACCTACGAGGACGCGGATGGTGAGCAGGTGTATGCGCACCAGACCTGCTACGGGATCTCCGAGCGATGCGTCGCAGCCACAATCAGCGCGCATGGTGACGATCGCGGGCTTGTGCTGCCGCCAGAGGTTGCGCCTGTACAGGTCGTGATAATTCCGATCGTCTTTGGC
Organism: Methanosarcinales archaeon; assembly: GCA_021159385.1. GTDB lineage: Archaea > Halobacteriota > Methanosarcinia > Methanosarcinales > Methanogasteraceae > Methanogaster_C. Next base: position 16,530 of record JAGGRW010000038.1, on the reverse strand, counting down.
AACCGCGACACGAATAGGGCAGTTCTGGACGCGTGCGCTTCGGTTCGTGACACGCTTACGAGAGACGGGCTTCGCGTGAAGATCGATGACAGCGATGAGCGCCCTGGCGCCAAGTACTACAGGTGGGAGCAGAAAGGCATCCCCCTGCGAATCGAGATCGGTCCGAGAGACCTTGAAAAGAACTCGGTTATGCTGGTGCGCAGGGACACGTCCGAGAAGCGGTCGATCGCGATCGATTCTGTCGAGCGCGAGGTCGCGGATTCCATGGACGCTATGCATGGCGATATGCTACGTTCTGCACTGCAAGAATTCGATTCGAGAATATTCGACTGCACGACGTTGGATGAGGTTCGGGAGAATGCGGCGCACGGAATCGCACGCATCCCGTGGTGTCTCGGGTACGACTGCGGACGCGAGATGGAGGAGGTTACTGGCATTCGCATGTTAGGGGTGCCAGTTGAATCGCAGTTGCAGTCGCAGACACGAGCGAAATCCGCATCCGCGGGACGCTGCCCGATCTGCGGAAGAGAGGGTACGACTGTGCTGATGGCTCGGACATATTAGAGTCTATTGGAATATATCAAAATAAATAGAGGGATTTATATTAGACTAAAGAAACGAACTGTCTTACGCAAGGCGGTCAGGAACAACGAACCGACACGAGATGATGGTGGCAGTGGCAGAAGTAGTAGTTATGGCAGCGGCGGTAGCAGCAACAGTAGTAGCAGTGGCAGCAATGGCGGCGGTAGCAATAGCGGCAACAACAGGGCTCCAAAGGGGCGACCGGGAACCTTCGTTCTCCCCGGAGACTTTATAGGGACTACCGAGGAGTTTCGTTCCGGAGATCGGACCTACGAGAAGGCAGGTGGCATTTACGCAGCCGCAACCGGCGTCACCATGGTCAATGCCGCGAAAAGGTTTGTTTCCGTGATTCCGGAGACGAATACGCCACCAATTCTCCGAAAAGGTGATGTGGTTGTCGGACAGGTAACAGGATTACGTGAAGCGCTTGCATTGGTGACAATAGCAGGCGCAGAAGGCGTAGTCGATCGGGAGATTACGAATGTGGCGCCCGCAGTTGTCCACGTATCCAACGTCAAGAAGGCTTATGTCAAGGAGCTCTCGTACGAGTTCGGGTTATTCGACATCCTGAAGGCGAAGGTCATCGATATCAAGAACATGCGCCTCGATACATCAGAACCGAAGATGGGCGTCGTAAAAGCGTTCTGCTCGAAATGCAGGACCGCGATGGTGCGCCACGACTCGAAGCTTAAATGTCCGGATTGCGGCAGGGTCGAGACCAGAAAGATATCCACGGATTACGGAACCGGGATCGTCTGACTAACGCTCTTGGATATAAGGGCGTGTCAGGTTTTCATTTTTCCGGGAGCGCGGCAGGACTTTATGAACTCGCTCGATGAACAACTGGATAAAGCAATCAAAGAGATCGATTCACTGGATGAATCCGGGAACGTCAAATTCGTACTCCATTACGGCTCATCCGTCAGCGGTACAATGACCGACGATTCGGACATCGACCTTGCGATCTATTACGATTGCGAAGACGACAGTGAATCGTCTCGATACCGGTTTAAAGTAATTTCCAATCTTTTTGATGATATTTACGACATCCAAATCTTTCAACAGCTTCCTCTATATGTGAGAATAGAAACTCTGAAAGGGGCTGCGGTCTATTGCAAGGATCGAATCTTCCTGTACGATGTTGCATGGCAGACGATAAAGGAATTCGACAGGTTCAAACACCGATACTACGATTATATCGGAGAGAGGTGCATCGTATGAGGACAAGTCTCATAAGAACGAAAGTAACAGAGATACTCGATGATGGACTCGCTTTTAACATACTATCAGATCATCTCGGCGATTTTCATGAGTTTATAGTTCTGATCGACGATTATATTGAGAGATACCGTGAGTAGCAAGGATCGGCATGGCACCATCTGAAAATAGGAGACTTTTTAATATTTTCCGGAATAGGTTCGAAAAACCAAGAGAGCGCACAGAGGGGCGAGAGAGAGAAACAACAACTCTCTGCGAACCTCTGTGTCCTCTGCAGTTTAATCTTCTTTGTCGTGACTCGATTTCCCGGAAAAAATTAAAAAATCTCATAAACTCACAGACGGCGGTCTCTGGCACGAATGCGGTTCCACGAAATAGCGCGAACGGAAGCTGTATGTTGTGGAGCGTGTTTTCATGAAGATCATGGTTGCCGAGTACGCTGTTGCAACCGGCGACCCTGCGATCATCGGCGAGGGGTGCGCCATGCTCTCTACTCTTACGAATAGTTTTGGCGTATGTGGGCATCAGGTGCGGTATCCAGCAATGCGCCCGATAGCGGGAATTTGCGGGGACGCTATTCGTTGCGGCAGCGATTGCGGTTTTGCGGAATCGGTCGAGCGAATTGCGCGTACCTGCGATGCCGGAATCGTTATTGCTCCTGACGAGATGCTCTCTGACCTGACCGCAATCGTTGAGGAGAACACAGTCAACCTCGGCTGCCCGAGCGAATCGGTCAGGAAGTGCGCAGACAAGCTCATCTGCTCGCGGATTCTGTCAGAGAGTGGAATCGCTGTTCCCGGGACTTCTGAAGGTGCTGACTCGTACGTGATCAAACCCAGATGGGGCTGCGCTTCCGAAGGTGTTGCGGTTCTCTCGGAAAAACGGCAGCCGGACGACGACTTCATCATAACCGAGTTTGTAGCAGGAGAGCATCTGAGTGCCAGCCTGATATGCGGTGAGACTGTGCTACCGCTAACAGTAAACATGCAGAAGATTGCGGTTGGGGCTGCGATCAGATACGGTGGCGGGGTCGTGCCGTATCCGACGCCGCGATGGGATGAGGTTATGGGTGTAGCCGCGAGTGCAGCGGACGCACTCGGGTGCAGAGGGTATGTCGGGATCGATATCGTTCTCGGAGACCGGTCGTTTGTTGTGGACGTGAATCCGCGCCCGACAACATCGATACTGGGGGTTGCGAGGGTCATCAACCGTGAAATCGGGGATCTGATCATAAGAGCGAGATTCGGGGGGCTTCCCGAGTCGGTCGGGATTATAGGATCGTTCGAGTTCACAAAAGAGACGCTCGGTAGCAGGTTTTGATATGATTTTTGATGTCAATCAGATCGTCACTCAAACCGGTATCCCATGCCCGGTTTCACGAATCAATTATTGCATCCCAACGCCACCATGATGTAAATCTTTAATATAATTGCCGCCAATATTAGGAACGATGGGGTTCGGCATATCCGTTGCCACGGCAATAATAGCTATCGGGATAATCCTGACAGCGACTGTGCATTACGAGCGCGTCAGCGGCAGTTACGAGTCGCTGCGGGACGCGACCGACGCAAAGCAGGCGCGGATGGTTTCTGTTCTGGATACCACTATTGAGATCTACAATACGTCGGCGTGCCTTTACGAGGGCAAAGGGAAAATTGATAACATGTCGCCCGGAAACGACTATTTTCACATCAAAAACGCAGGAGTTTCTTCTATTGATGCATCCGAGCTCATCGTGCTCGTGAATGGTGCAATCGTCAGTCCCAGTCCCACGTGGTCGGGATGGCTCTACCCTGGAAAGACGTTCAATGCGACTCTTGATCTGAACAACAGCGACGATGTGAAGATCATTACCGCAAACGGCAGATCGGCTCGCGCGGAGGTGATGTGATGGCTGGCTCATCCGCAGCACAGGCGATATTCTTCATCGCATCGGTCATCATCGCGTCCGTTGTTGTGGTTGCGCTGTACGGCGCGACAGGTTCGTTATCGGGCGCTCTTGTCGTCAGAAACGTCCATCTTGCCGACCAGATGAGAAGCGACATCGAGATCATAAACGACCCTGGCGCATCCTCTCAGCCGGGAGTGTATGTGTTGAACACGGGAACGACCGCGCTTGACAATTCGACCGGTTCCGTTGCGCTTCTTGTGAATGGCGTCTACCAGACGATTCTCACGTCCGGTATTGAGAATGATGACGGCGATCTTCGGTGGGAGCCGTCCGAGGTCGTGAATCTGACAATTTCCGGCAACAATCTTGCTGGAAAGTCTGTGAAAGTGGTCGTTGCGAACGGGGTGTCGGATACGGAGCAACTGTGAAGTTATGAAGTCGGAGGGTCATGGATTTACGAAGATTCAGGGGCATGAGGATCGATGACCGCAGAGCGGATATCGGGGTCGGCATCCTGATCATCTTTATTGCGATCCTCTTAATCACCGGAATCGTTGTGACCGCGCTCGTGGACACGACGAATCTCTTCACAAGGAAGGCTGCAGAGACTGGAAAAGAGTCAAAGACGCAGGTAACGACCGGCATCAACGTGATTTCAGTGAGCGGGAATCTGACCGACTCCGGCATAACAGAGATCAGCATTCTGATCGAACCGATCACAGGAAGCGGCATCGTAAACGTTGACACCACGATCATAAGGATTGCTGCAGCCGGAAACCCATCTGCGATTTTGAAGTACAACAGAACCTCAAACTCTTACGGAGACGGCTTCTTCAATGTCAGCCGGTGGCTGCGCATCAACGGCGATGCGTCTGACCGACTCGACGACCCATACATCGAGTACGGCGACATGATCGAGATCGGCATCAATACGACCGCGGACGCATCGATTTTTAGCCCGAACACCGAGGTCACAATCGAGTTTCTGCTCGAAGCCGGGCACGACGCCAGAATCGAGTTCAGAACCCCGCTTACATACCTTTCGGGCGAGTATGTGGAACTGTATTGATGCAACCGAGCCTCGGGCGCACCGCATTTCGGTAGCGCTCGCCTGTCATCGCCGCTCTGGTATGTATCATGCATGACCTGCGACGCCGATTCGGGATGGTGTGATTATGACGGCGGTGAGCGTATATGGGCGTTGGATCTAGCGCGGAGCTTGTTGATATCGCGAGTATCGGGCACATATACTCGACTTTCAAACCTATGCAACAAATCGATATTTTCGATGTATGTGAACCCAAAGCCCGTTAGGCAATCTGTGGCGCAGCTTCTTGTCACACACAGAGTGCCACAGAGAGATGTAACCGGTTCTGCGAGGGGGCAATAGTATCCTCAAAGCCATAAACACGACGAGAAGTTCAGCTATTGCGCTCTACTCGACATTTATTCCGGTTTAGCATTCGCGAAATTCGTTTAAACGTGTTATTCGTGATTTGCAAGCCGATGACACGGGAGAACCGTTTTCGGACGCAGATTCCGGAAGACCGATGTTTTAAACCACTTGACCACCTAAGTAACCATCATGAAGTACATAATCGTCACCGGCGGGGTCATGAGCGGTCTTGGCAAGGGCATCACCAGTTCATCCATCGGAAGAATCCTGAAGAGCAAGGGGTGTAGGGTGACCGCGATCAAGATCGATCCGTACATCAACATCGACGCCGGAACCATGAACCCGTTCCAGCACGGCGAGGTTTTTGTATTGGAGGACGGAGGCGAGGTCGATCTCGATCTCGGCAACTATGAGCGGTTCCTTGACACCGAACTCTCAAGCGAGCACAACATCACAACGGGAAAGGTGTATAGAACGGTGATCGAAAAGGAGCGGAGAGGCGATTATCTCGGTGGTACGGTACAGATCATCCCGCATATCACAAATGAGATCAAGGAACGGATCAGGGATGTGGCAGAGAGAAGCGGAGCAGAGATCTGCTTAATTGAGATCGGCGGAACAGTCGGCGACATCGAGTCGATGCCGTTCCTTGAGGCTGCGAGGCAGATGCAGCGGGAGGAGGCGGCAGGGGACTTTGCGCTCGTGCATGTGACGCTTGTTCCGACCGATACGCAGGGCGAGCAGAAGACGAAGCCTACCCAGCACTCGGTAAAGGAGTTGCGAGAGCTTGGCTTGTACCCGAACATAATCGTCACGCGATGTGCGTCCACGCTGTCTTTGGCTGTGAAGGAGAAGATCGCGCTCTTCTGCGACGTCCCCACAAACGCGATCATCAGTGCGTACGATGTCGATGACGTCTACCACGTTCCGCTGATATTCGAGCAGGAAGGATTGTCCGACTATATTGCGCAAAGATTCGGATTGGAAGAGCGAAACGACCAATCTGGCTGGCGAAGATTGGTCGAACAGATGAAAGAGATCGAGAAAAGTGGCAAAAAGGTAGACATCGCTGTTGTCGGGAAGTATATCAATCTCAGGGACGCTTACACGAGTATTCGGGAATCGCTCAAACATGCGGGAATCGCTTATGGCTGCAAGACCAATATCGAGTGGATCGACTCCGGGGGGCTGAAGAGCGCTCCCGCGGTTATGAGGGCGCTTGAACGGTTCGATGGAATCCTTGTTCCGGGCGGATTCGGCGAGCGAGGAACTGACGGGAAGATCGCGGCGATCGAGTACGCCAGAGAGAACGATGTTCCGTTTCTCGGGCTCTGTCTCGGCATGCAGCTTGCCGTCGTTGAGTTTGCAAGAAACGTACTTGGATTTGCGGATGCGAACAGTTCGGAGTTCGGGAAGACCGCGCATCCGGTGATTGACCTCCTGCCAGAGCAGCACAACGTGACGGATATGGGCGGAAGCATGCGTCTCGGGAACTATGAGGCTGTGCTCACCGAGAACTCGCTTGCCCATAGGCTCTACGGCAGCACGAGGATTGTTGAGCGGCACAGGCACAGGTACGAGGTGAATCCTGCATACATCGATCAGTTTGAGTCGAAAGGCATGATCTTTTCAGGAAAGAACAAGAACCGGATGGAGATTGTGGAGATCCCCTCACACAGGTTCTTCATTGGCTGCCAGTTCCATCCTGAGTTCAGGTCAAGACCGGATAATCCCGCGCCGCTCTTCCGGGGCTTCGTTGAGGCTGCGGGCGGGGCGCGTCTGATTCAACGCAAAGATTAACATAGCGGAATTGACAGATATGGTGGCAGGAGCCATTCAGTTGTGAATTCGGAAGGGGATTAAGAGATTGATGGCAGATGCGGACAGGTCTACGAAGCTTGACAGGGTTTTAACGGTTCTCCTGATCGCTTCGATCGTTCTTGCGGTGGGCATGACGGTCTACGTCATAGTTACGCCGAAACAGGGCGAGAAGTTCACAGAGTTCTATATTCTCGGTCCGAATGGGACCGCGGACGAGTATCCGACGAGTCTGGCGGTTGCCGAGGAGGGGATGGTGATAATCGGCATCGTAAACCACGAATACGCCAATTCTACGTATCAGCTGGAAGTACTGCTCAATGGGACGGTCATAGAGAAGGAAGATGTTAATTTAATGCACAACGAGACGTGGGAAGACCCGTTCACTTTCAATGCGATCGAGAAGGGAGACGATCAGAAACTGGAGTTTTTGTTGTTCAAAGATGGTGCGGACAGTGCGGACAGTGCGGACCGGATACATGAGACGAACCTGACGAACAATACGTATGGCGCCTACCGGTCGCTACACCTGTGGGTGGACGTTCGAGAGTAGTTTGGTGACGACTTTTTTTCAAAATGGCATATTTTTATAGATTTTGTGTAGTTTTGTGGGAGCGGTGCACGGATTATGATGGAAAACCGATATGAAATCCGTCATGAAATAGTTTTACCACCTGCAACGTATGAAAATGATGTGAGAATGAGGTACGATGTTCGGCTATCACTGGATTTTTGAACAGTGCCGATTTTCTGGGGTTCACGCATTTCTGCGACAGATCCCGAAGTGGCAGATTCAAGCTTGGGCGAAAGACGTCACGCAAGAAATTCAGGCAGAGGATGTTGAAGATGAACCTGTGGATAACACGTATCCGAAATCGAGTTAAACTGGACGAATGGTGGAAAATACTGCGGATAAAGCTGCTTGGACATTGTAGCTCACTACGGAATGAGCGGTAACTTCCGCTGGATGCAGAACTTCTATCATCAGGTCGCGAGACTCGCCTTCAAATGGGTCAATCGTCGCAGCCAGAGGAAAAACTACAACTGGGCTCAATTCCTCCGTTTCATCCTATTTAATCCACTCCCGTTGCCTAATATATACCACTCGCTGTATACCTGAATCAGTAGAGGATGTGCTTCTGAAGAGCCGGATCTGGGAAAATCTTCAAGTCCGGTTCTGTGAGGGGGCTCATAGTAACCTCAAACCCGCAAATGTGGTGAGGTGCGCTATGAGCTCTACTCGACAGGTATGCAGAGTCTTTTCATCCTTCTCCGCGTTCCTCTACGCCCTCCGCGGTTACATTTCCTGTTTGGCTCCTTTGGTGCGTTCTTGGTTGAGCAGTGCTCATATAGTGAGGTCGCATGATAGCGTTTTATGTATATTGGTAGTTACGGTTTTGATCGGCTTCGATCAGAGGTGAGTGACCCTCGCAGCGATGAACTCGCGCACAAGCCGTGCGCCGATGATCGCGCTCTCACCGTTGTCATGCGGAGGACTGATCTCAACCACGTCCAGACCGCACGCTTGCGGTGCAGCCACCCGTATCGCATCACGCACGTCGCGGGGGCTAAGCCCGAACGGCTCCGGGTTGCCAACGCCGGGCGCATACCCCGGGTCGATCACATCAAGATCGATTGAGAGGTGAAACCTCGTCGCGCCGCGATCAGATAGTGCGTCGATTGCCTGTCGCATAACAGACTCTATCCCGGCGCAAGAGACCTCGTCTGCGGAATACCAGAGAACCCCATTCTCTCTTGCATATATATACTCCTCTGCCGATCCGCTGCGCACGCCAATGATCGTGCACCTGTCGGTCAGGTCATCAATGATGTTTCTCGAAACACATGCGTGGGACTGTTTAGCTCCGAGATACTCGTCGCGCAGGTCAAGGTGCGCATCGAGGATGATTATGCCAAGATCGTCAAACGCATCAAGAAAAGCTCGGATGCAGCCGTAGGTGAGCGTATGCTCTCCGCCAAGCACAATCGGAATCTTTGAGTCAGCAAGAATTCCCGCGACCGCATTCTCGACCATACAGAGCACATCGCCTGCGCGAAGGTCTGGCGTAATATCGAGATCGCCGGGGTCGTGCATGTCCACATCGGTCAGATCGACGCCGTAATAATCGTTGTAGGTCTCAAAGTTATAACTCGCCTTCCTCATCGCGTCAGGTGCCTCGCAACTTCCGCGCCTGAAGGACGATGTCGCGTCAAAGGGCACACCAAATATCACAAAAAGAGCGTCTTTGTAGAGAGAGCGTGCGTCAGCAAAGGTAGATTGCGCAAACATCAACGCATATCGATTTTTATCTTGCCGAGTGCAGTGATATACTGAATCTCTTTTCCTTCCACGACACGATCCATCAAATTATCCGGAATTGTGAGCTCAAACGTGGAGTAGTCCTCCATATCCATCAACTGCGCAATATTGCCTGCTATCGAGAGCACCTGTGCGATCTTCCGCTCGACGATCGGCACGAATATCTTGGCTCCGACCGGCTGCACCAGCGATCGCTTCTGTCCATCGAAGAGTCCGATGGTGTCGATTCTCGCTTTGGCGGCGCCATGCTTTCCGGGCTTCGACTTTGTGATGCTCTTGATCACACACACTTCGTCATCGATGATTACGTACCTGCCCTCTCGTAAGTTACGGACTTCGGTCTGCTCTTTCATGGATATAAATCCGGTGCAGGGTGTACTTAAAGATTGTGCGGTGCCCCTGCCTGATGGAAAACACTTTCACCACCCACGCGAGAGACTACCCACGATGAAACTCGTTGTGCTGAGAATCGGACACCGCCCGATGCGTGATAAGCGCATAACCACCCACGTCGGGCTGACCGCGCGTGCGCTCGGAGCGAACGGGATGCTCCTTGCAGCGGATGATCCGAACGTCAAGGAAAGCATAGACAACGTCGTTTCGAGATGGGGTGGGGACTTTTTCATCGAAATAGGTGTTGATTGGCGAAAAGCGATCAAACGATGGAAGGAAGAGGGTGGCATGGTTGTGCACCTCACCATGTACGGCTTGAACCTGCCTGATGTGATCGAATCTGCCGATTTGACCAATTCGACCAATTCAATCGGTGTGATGCGAAATCGCGATCTTCTGATCATAGTCGGCGCAGAGAAGGTACCACCTGGCATCTACGATCTCGCGGACCTGAATGTTGCTGTCGGCAACCAGCCGCATTCGGAGGTGGCTGCGCTCGCGATTTTTCTTGACCGTGTGCAGGATGGCGCGGAATTGCGCGGAACATTCGCTGGCTGCGACCGTGAGATCGTTCCTACGAATGTTGGAAAACTGGTGATCGATCGCACGAGCGGATGATCTTCTGGGCACCCCCACAATCCTGCGCGTTTCACTTTCACCCCGCTCATGCCAAACGACTATACACCCTGAATGGAAACATTACTCTCGATCACCATGAACGAGACATCAATAGAAGAACTGCCTGGAATCGGTCCTGCGACAGCCGAGAAACTGAAAGACGCGGGATTCAATTCGGTCGAGGCGATAGCGGTTGCGTCGCCTGCTGAGCTTGCGGGAACTGCCGAAATCGGGGAGTCAACCGCGACAAAGATCATCGCTGCGGCACGGAAATCCGCTGACGTCGGAGGATTTGAGACTGGAGATGCCATCCTTGAACGGCGAAAGGATGTCGGGAGACTCAAACTCGGATGCGAAGAGGTTGACCTGATGATGGGTGGAGGATTTGAGACACAAGCAATAACAGAGGTCTATGGCGAATTCGGATGCGGGAAAACGCAGATAGCGCATCAACTCGCAGTGAATGTACAGCTACCGGTTGATATGGGCGGATTGAACGGGTCTGCGGTCATGATCGATACGGAGAACACGTTTCGGCCAGATCGCATTGAGCAGATGGTGAATGGGCTCTCGGATCGACACGGGATGGATTATGATCCCGAGGAATTCCTGAGGCACATCCATGTTGCAAGAGCGTACAACTCCAACCACCAGATCCTCCTGACAGACACTGCATCCGAACTTGCAAACTCGCTGATTGACACTGACAAGCCTGTGCGTCTCTTGATCGTGGATTCGCTGACCGCGCACTTTCGGGCAGAGTATGTTGGCAGGGGTACGCTTGCCGACCGTCAGCAGAAACTGAACAAGCATCTGCACGCAATCATGCGGTTTGCGGACCTGAACAATGCGATGGTTCTCGTGACAAATCAGGTGATGTCAAAACCTGACGCATTCTTCGGCGATCCGACAAAGCCGATCGGTGGGCACATCCTCGGGCACACTTCGACATTCCGGATATACCTGCGGAAGTCAAAAGGTGACAAACGGGTTGCAAAACTGGTCGATTCACCTAATCTGCCGGACGGCGAAGCGCTCTTCACGGTGACGCCGGGGGGGCTTGTCGATGATTGATGTAATTTTGCGAACGTGACTGTGACTACGAGATCCTTTTTTGGTATATCCGCGAGACGATGCCGAGTGCGGCGGCAGAAACAGCCACCCCGAACGCCCCGGCCAGGTTCATACTGATCGGTATCATGAGATGCACACCTTCCACAATCACATCGATCGTCTCGCTTCCGACGAGATAGGGAAGCTGCGCCTGCACCGGCAGGAGGTCAGAAGACTGGTTCGCAAGAATCGTCGTTGCGATCAGGCCGATTGTAAACATCGCGACGAGATACATGAGCTTCGATGACCCAAAGTTGATCAGCAGTCTTGCGGTTTTGGAATATTGGTCTGATGAAGCGAGCAATGACCCGGTCAGAAGCACGATTCCGGTGTACACCACCCCAAGTTTCAGACCGACACAGATCCACCGGAAGAGCGGGGAGACCATATCAACTCCAAAGACGAGAAATTCCATCTCAAACGGCGACGCTGACACGATCACAGCGTCTGATCCGATCGCAAGATGCCACCACGCGCCAAGAGACGGCAGCGCGATCGTGAGCAGTCCCGCGATTACACCGGGCAGGTTCACTTTGCAACAGGTCATAAGGCGTCCTCGATTCCGATCGTTATTCCACCGATCAGAAGTTCCATCGTCAGGTTGGAGATGGACTGCCCCCCGGCCATCGAGGGCGTCCCGTTGAACGGACCTCTCATGTTGACCATCGCGGACCCGCCTGCAGGAACGTTCACCTTCTCCACCAGACGCAGTGTGCCGACACCGTCTCCGATAGCGATATCAGCGGAGATCTCTGTTACCGTCACAGGGACGTTCAGTGGCGAGTGAAACATGAGATCAAGTGCGATCTCGTCACCTCCATCGGAGAGGTCGATGTTTACGATCTCTATCGTTTCGCGGTTGGATATCGCGCCGGGCGACAGTATCTGTTCCATCTTTTTCATCGGATCGTCCGCAAAAAGCGTTCTTTGCACATCCCAGTCTTGTGCCGCAAACGCTGCCATCACGCACGCGCCAAGCAGAATCAACGGGATCGTCGGAAGGATAAATTTCAGGATTCTCTCGCCCATGAATTTAAGTATCGCTCTGGCGTTATTAACAGTTGGCTCTCTCCTCTCGCGTGAAATTGTTCAAACGACCAGTCATATCGGTTATTTACCAGAGCTCACCCCACTTTAGTTTCGAGGGATTTATTATGAATTTGGTCTATTTCTGTTAGTTTTTATCACGAATGTCACGAGAATGTCGAGATAAATTCATACTCGCACAGCTCTGTGAAAATCCAGCCTGAGGAAAGGCCAGCCACCACCTCAGAACCGAACCCCACTCACACGCAGACTGGTAACAGGCTGTTGTGAGTCCAGCGGGGTCTCAGACCGTAGCATGGTGCCAACGGTTTTGCTACGCTTCGCTTCGCATTACCGTTGAAGCAGGGTAATTCCTGTGGAGGGAAGGGGCGGACAGGAGTACGAGTGGCATCAGGGGCACATCTACCACACCAGAGAGGATGGGTTGTAGATGAAAACAAAACTGATGTATAAGACTCTAAAAGTTCTTATGGCGATAGCCTTAAGAGCAAAAGGAGATCCAAAATGCAAGTTCACGTCATTAGCACACTTGCTTACAGAGGATTTCTTGAAAGAATGTTTCAGGGAGCTAAAGAAAGGTATATCTCCCGGTATTGATGGAGTAACAGTAGGAGAATACGCGAAAGCGTTGGATGCGAATATCGCAGACCTGGTAACAAGGCTCAAAGCAAAGCAGTACAAGCCTCAACCGGTCTTGCGCGTCTACATCCCGAAGTTCTTTGACACAGTGGATCACAAGAAATTGATGGAATGTCTGAAGCAGAGGATCGTAGATCCCTCTTTGCTGCAATTAATCGGTCGTTTCCTCAAGTCTGGCATAATGGAAGAAGGAAAATACTTTGAGACGGAAATGGGCACCCCACAAGGTGGGATTCTGAGTCCAGTTCTCGCCAACGTATACCTCCGTTATGCACTCGACAAATGGTTTGAAGATGAGGTAAAGCCACAGCTACTTGGTTCGGCACAGCTTATCCGATACGTGGGCGACTTCGTCCTTTGCTTCGAAAAAGAGAGCGAAGCCAGGGCATTCGGGGACGATATAAGGCGGCGCATGGGTAAATTCGGGCTTACGATATCCAAAGAGAAGAGTAAGATCATCGAGTTCGGACGATGTTCGTGTACTATAGCGAAGCGACATGGATTTAAATGCGAAACCTTCGATTTTAATCCACTCCCGAATATCACTCGTTGTACGACCTGAAATCATAGAGGATGTGCTTCTGAAGAGCCGGATCTGGGGAAATCTTCAAGTCCGGTTCTGTGAGGGGGCTTCACTAGTGACCTCAAAGCCAAGACTGTGGCGGGCGTCTTCTTCGATAAATTCATTCAGGCAAAGGAGAAATATGAGAATAACAAGCTTGGAGAAGAGGAACGCAGGTTACTGGAGACAGAAGAGATAGACTTCGAGGACGAGAATCTTGGTGCGTTCCATATATCCGGAGCGGATAGGATGGTCTATTTTGTACAGAGGGCGAGAGATATCATGGAAGATATGCCTTATGCATCTTTAGATGATCTGGAGCGGATATTCAAACTTGATGCTGGAATAGGGCTGAAAAAGAAATATCTGGGGAGATTGAAGGGGATTAGAGATGTTGATATTGTGGATATGGGATTAATATCATCCATAGAAGCGCTGATCGGCGACGTAGAAAATGATCTGCAACAGGCAGGATACGATCTGAAAATGGAATCAGGATACACGGTTGGCGAAGAAGGCGACGTGATCGAGACCAGAATTGAATTGGAACCGATAAAAGATCTGTTACTCCCGGATTCCGCACGTACCACACCGCCTGCGATAAAAGAAGGGGCGGAAGAGGAATATATGGGTCTGCTGTTGGCAATTGAGGGTGCGATCGCATCTTTTTATCGAGAGAATACGAAAATAAAGGATATCGATGTCATAAACGCGTTGAAAAATCTTAAAAGGGGTTTGACAAAGGAGTATCCGGATGGATGCCTGGAAGACATGATTCAGATACGTATCCGTGCTATTTTGAGCTACAAGCGCCAGACTAAAAGAGAGGTGCAAATCTGTCTGGCATACGTATTAAAATCAGTAAAAGTACACAGACGGGTTGATGGTATCAGAGGATATCTGAATTTCATCATAGATCGGTTTTACAGGGATGATACTGCAGGGGCTCTCCGGGGAGGTGAGCAAGGAGGCAAATGAAGAGCTTGAAATCGTTTATGACTCGGCACAACACCTCTTAAGCCTGATAAATGACGTAATCGACATCTCCAGGATCGAGGCGGATCAACTGGAAGCTTACTTCGAGGAGGTAGATCTCGACGAGGTCTTGAGAGAGGCAGTAGCAGCAGTCTCGAGGGATGCAGAGGCAAAGAAGCTTGAGATCAAGACCGACTTCCCGGAAAGCATCAGCATAATAAGCGATAGGAAGAGGCTGCTTCAGTGTGTGCTGAATCTTCTTAATAATGCTGTGAAGTTCACAGAAGATGGTGTTATTAAGCTTAGAGCCACAAAAGAAGCGGGAATCCTGAAGATATCTGTCAGTGATACCGGAATCGGCATCAAAGAGGAAGATATTCCGTAACTACTCACGTCCTTTACCAGGCTCGATTCGCCGCTGAAGGAGAGGATACTGGGCACTGGTCTTGGGTTGTATCTCACCAAAAAGATTATGAAAGGTGTGTTTCATGGTAACATCATGGTCGAGAGCCGGTACGGCATGGGCAGCACCTTCACCCTGATCATTCCTGTTCCTCCTGGCGCGGTGGTACGATGAAACGAGTGCTGGTTGTTGAGGACAACGCAAACAACATGAGGCTTCTACTAAAGTTGCTGGGTGGAAGTGGCTACGAGACCATCAAGGCAGAAACAGGTGAGGAAGGGGTGCGACTTGCAATAGAGGAGATGCCTGACCACATCCTGATGGACATAAAGCTTCCCGGGATAGACGGTGTTGAGGCGACCGGAAGGATAAGGGCTTCAGTTGGTGGCAGCAAGGCGGTCATAATCGCAATCACCTCTTATGCGATGGCAGAAGACCGGGAGAGGTTCCTTTCACAGGGGTTTGATGGCTACATCGAGAAGCCCATAGACCCATACACGATAGTAAAAGAGATCGAGGAATATGCCAGAAATACAGACGATCCTCGTAGTGGATGACCGAAGCGCTGACAGACGTATCCTTAAGAAAATGCTGGAAAGCAGTGGCTATGAGGTGCAAGAAGCAGCAGACGGCAAGGAAGGGCTTGAGATGGCAGAGCTTCACAAGCCGGACCTGATCATCGCTGATACCCTGATGCCGGTGATGGATGGTTTTGGATTCCTGAGAAATATTAGAAAGAACGAAAAGACGAAGACCATACCGTTCATCCTCTACTCTGCTGTTTACACTGGCTATGCAGATGAAAAACTCGCCCTGTCGCTGGGTGCAAACGTTTTCATTCAGAAACCCATCGATACCGATGAATTCCTTCTGAAAGTAGGGGCTGCAATCCGGGGAGTTAAAGACAGGAAGAAAACCGCAACAAAGGATCTGACCGAGGAGGAGGAAGAGTATCTCAGGAGATACAGCCAGGTTGTGGCAGCGAAGCTTGAAGAGAGGGTAAGAGAACTTGAAGAGACAAATGAATATCTTCAACTCCAGGTTGTAGATGGATTGCGGGCGGAGGACGCGCTGCATAAAGAAAGAGATAGGGCACAACACTATCTTGATGTTGCAGGGGTTGCGCTCATCGTCATTGGTGCTGATCGGAAAGTCAGCCTTGTGAACCAGAAAGGCTGCGAGATTCTGGGATACGAAAAGGAAGAGGAGATCATTGACAAAGACTGGTTCGATAATTTCGTCCCTGAGAGATTAAGAGATGAAATGATAGGGGTTTTCGAATCGCTGATGGCAGGAGAGATTGAGCCGGTTGAGTATTATGAAAACCCGGTCTTGACCAGGGACGGCGAGGAGAGAATCGTCGCATGGCATAATACCATATTGAGAGATGAAGATGGCAACATCTATGCCACCCTTGGTTCCGGAGAGGATGTCACCGGGCACAGACGGGCTGAGGATGCGCTGCGGAAGAGTGAGAAGCAACTGAGAGAGACAAAGGAGTATCTGGATAATATCATCGAAAGTTCTGCGGATGCGATTGTTGTTGTGGATATGG
>JAGGRW010000155.1 GCA_021159385.1 Methanosarcinales archaeon | reverse complement strand
AAGCGCGGCTAATTGACGATCACAACCACAGTCTCATTCGCGCTCGCACTGCTGCCGCTCGCATCCGTCACAACAAGCATGATTTTGTGCGTGCCCTCGGGAAGCGCAATCTCAAACGAACTCGTGTTGCCGATCTGACCACTGATGTCAGACCTCCAGTCATAAGTGATCGGTGGCACGCCCCCATGCACCGCGCATGAAAAGTTGCCGCCCCGAACAGAGATTGCGATCGTCTGGTCGATCTCACGCACCCTCTCGTAACAGCTGGTTCCGTTCTCGTCGGACTGGTCAAACCACGCCCGACCGCTTCCGAGCTGAACCGTTGCGCCCCTCTTTTCATGTTTGATCCACCTCTCGGTCGCATTGCTGTCGCAATTCCGCTGGTGGAGGTGCAGCCGGCTCGCTAATTGCGTGTCCTCTCTCCTGATCAGCCAGATATCGCTCTCGGTCTCGCTCCCATTCCCAGCACCATTCACACTCGCACTCTCAAACGAGTCCCAGCGCGCATCGGTCCCGTTGTAGCGGTAGATGGCACGATTGGCAAAGACCCCTTCACCTATCGCCTTGTAAACGAGCCACAGATCGGTTTTGGCGTCATAGCAGCTTGCGTGCTTGCTATCGAACCAGATGAAGTCGCACTCAGGAATCGTCGGTTCGGAGACCTCCTCGCATACTGGTTCAGGCACAGGTTCGGCGACAGACTCGTTTGCGGCGTCTTCATCGGTATCATTCAGCGCACTCCAGAGCGCTGCAAGCTTTTCCGATGGCGTCGGGGCTACATACTCATCGCACCCGACCTGTGCGCTCTGCTCTGATTGATCTTTGATGACATACCCCAGAACAGAGGACAAAACGAGCATCAGCGCAAGAATAAGGATCGTTTTCTTTGCTATCTTCAGTTGCGGCTTCTTTAGTCGCAGCCCACTCAATTGCAGCTTCTTAAACTGTGGTTTCTTAAACTGTATCTTCATCGATCACGTCGCCCCCTACCCAAGCGTTAGTCTGCCGCGCATCGTATTAACCTTATCGGGGAAGTCACGGTCTTCTCATAAAAACCTGTCAATCTTCACATACATTCCCCCACGTCTTCTCGGTCGATACCGGAGACCCATCAAAAAGTCACGAGCAGAGAGCCAAAAACACTCGCAATATTTTAATAGAACGGCGTCGATGATGTGAGATAGCACGATGACCAGAGTAGCCATAACCGACACCACGTTCAGGGACGCGCACCAATCCCTGATTGCGACGAGAATGCGGACACGAGACCTGCTCCCAATCGCAGAGAAGATGGATAGTGTCGGCTTCTTCTCTCTTGAGGTCTGGGGCGGCGCGACGTTCGATGTCTGCATCCGGTTTTTGAATGAAGACCCGTGGGATCGGCTCAGGAGCTTGAAAGAGGTCATCACAGAGACCCCGCTCCAGATGCTCCTTCGGGGGCAGAATCTCGTCGGATACCGGAATTATCCGGATGATGTGGTCATAAAATTCGTTGAAAAATCCGCAGAAAACGGTGTTGACATCTTCAGGATATTTGATGCCTTAAACGACGTTCGGAATATGGAAATTCCAATCATTGCGGCAAAAAAAACAGGAGCGCACGTCCAGGGCACGATCAGCTACACGATAAGCCCGGTGCACACGATAGAGACGTTTGTTGCGTTTGCGGGAGAGCTGGCATCGCTCGAATGCGATTCGATCTGCATAAAAGATATGGCTGGCTTGATCTCGCCGCACACTGCGCACGACCTCATCAAGGCTCTCAAAGACGAGGTGGGGCTGCCGATCGATCTGCATTCGCACAGCACGAGCGGGATGGCATCGATGAGTTATCTGGCTGCGTCCAGGGCGGGAGTTGACATTCTGGACACCGCATTCTCCCCGTTTTCGGGAGGCGCATCCCAGCCGCCGACAGAAACTGTCGTTGCCAGTCTCAACGAGACCCCGTACGATACCGGGCTTGACCTCGTACTTCTGACCGAGATAAAGAAGTATTTCGCAGAGATGAGGTGGAAATACCGGAGTATCCTTGACCCAATCTCCGAGACGATCGATACGAGCGTTCTGGTCCACCAGATACCCGGAGGAATGCTCTCGAATCTGGTCTCCCAGTTGAAGGAGCAGGATGCGATGGACCGGTACGATGATGTGCTTCTGGAGATGCCGAAGGTCAGGGAGGACCTGGGCTATCCGCCGCTTGTTACGCCAACGAGCCAGATCGTGGGAACGCAGGCAGTTCTGAACGTACTCATGGGCGAACGGTACAAGGTCATACCAAAGGAGGTTCGGGATTATGTCTGCGGCATCTACGGAAAGCCTCCAGCGCCTGTCAGTGAGTGGCTGATCTCAAAGGTGCTCGGCGAGGAGACTGACGTGATTGTGACATGCAGACCCGCTGACCTGCTCAAGCCGGAACTCGCAAAGCGGACAAGAGAAGCAGAGGAACTGGGAATCGTCAAAAAAGAGGAGGACATCCTCACTTATGCGCTCTACCCGCAGATCGCACCGAAGTTCCTCAGGGGCGAGGCAGAAGAAGAGGAGTTGAGACCCGCAACAGCAACAACAGCAACAACAGCAACCGCCGGAGTTCCCAACCATGCCGGCGCGTACAACAAATTCAAAGTGGTCGTCGATGGAGAGGCGTTCGATGTTGCGATTGAGCCGACTGGTGCAACCGCAATCGAAGAGAAGAGATTGCCGCCAGACGCAGCATCAGTGGAGGGCGGGGTGCGGAGCAATATGCAGGGGATGATTCTCGGGCTGAAGGTTGAGAAAGGCGACGCTGTTGAGAAAGGCGACGTCGTTGCCGTGATTGAGGCTATGAAGATGGAGAACAACCTGCACGCCTCACAGAGCGGAATCGTCAGGGAGATCTTCGTATCGGAAGGCGACACCGTAGGCACAGGGGACGTTGTCATGTCGATTTATTGAATGATTGGGGGTGTTTTCGTTGTTTAACAAGATTCTGGTTGCAAACAGGGGCGAGATAGCGATAAGGGTGATGAGGGCGTGCCGCGAGATGAGAATAACAAGCGTAGCAGTCTATTCGGAAGCGGACAAGAACGCGTTATTCGCAAAATACGCTGACTTTGCCTGTTACATCGGACTCCCGCCCGCGAGCCAGAGTTACCTCAGAATCGACAGGATTCTTGACATTGCTGAGAAGACCGGTGCGGAGGCGATTCACCCCGGATACGGGTTCCTTGCCGAGAATCCGGATTTTGCAAGCGAGTGCGAGAAGATGGGGATCACATTCATAGGTCCTTCCAGTGACACAATCAAGAATGCCGGAAGCAAGATCGCTGCCAAGAAGACGATGAGGGCGGCTGGTGTTCCTGTGATTCCGGGAATCTCAGGCGAGATCTCAGACGTTGAACAGACAATCGATGCTGCGCACGAGATCGGGTATCCGGTCATCGTGAAGGCGTCGGCAGGCGGTGGCGGAATCGGAATGAAGATTGCAAAGAGCGACGAGGAACTGCAGGCTGCGATTCACTCGACTCAGGCGGTGGCGCAATCGGTCTTCGGCGACGCCACGATCTTTATGGAGAAGTACCTGCCAAATCCGAGGCACATCGAGTTTCAGGTGCTTGCAGACGCAAGAGGCAGAACAGTCCATCTGAACGAGCGTGAGTGTTCGATTCAGCGGCGCCACCAGAAATTAATCGAAGAATCGCCCTCGCCTGTTATGACTCCTGACCTCAGGACGGAGATGGGGGATGCAGCGGTCAATGCCGCACGTGCAATCGATTACGAGAATGCGGGAACGGTTGAGTTCATGTACTCGGACGGCGACTACTACTTCCTTGAGATGAACACGAGGCTTCAGGTGGAGCACCCCATAACCGAGGTGGTTACAGGCACTGACATCGTCCGGAGACAGATAGCGATCGCAGCAGGCGAGGATCTGAATCTGGAGCAGGAGGATGTCAAGATCATGGGCTGGGCGATTGAGTGCAGGATCAACGCAGAAGACCCTCTCGACGATTTTGCTCCGTCTCCTGGAAGGATTACGCGATACAGGTCGCCAGGTGGTCCCGGGGTCCGGGTAGACAGTGGTGTTCACACCGGCTACACGATCTCGCCGTTCTACGACTCGATGGTGTCCAAACTGATATCTCATGGCGAGAACAGGGGAGAAGCCATCGAACGGATGCGCCGTGCGCTGTATGAATACGTGATCGTCGGCGTTACGACAAACATCCCGTTCCACAAGGCGGTACTCAGGAACCAGCACTTCATAGATGCCGAACTCTCGACGCACTTCATCGAAGACTTCGAGATACTGCCAGAGGTAGCTGATGTGGTTGAGCAGGAGAAGGAGAAGGGCGTGACCCTTGCTTCGGCGATAGGCGCGGATGATCGCAAGGTTGCTGCGATAACTACGGCGGTCAGGACATACATCGGCAGCACAACAAAGACCAAATAGTTAATTTAATTATGGAACCAAGAGAAAAGATTCTGGGGGCGTTAAGGGAGATGCATGACGAATTCACTTCAGGAGAAGAGTTATCAGAGGCTCTGGATGTCTCGCGGACGATGGTCTGGAAGCATATCGAGTCGCTGCGCGGGGAAGGATACATCATCGAGTCCATAACCGGCACAGGTTACAAGCTCGTGGCGGTTCCTGACCTGCTCCTGCCTGCCGAGATTGGGAAAGATCTCAAAAC
Source organism: Methanosarcinales archaeon (assembly GCA_021159385.1). Taxonomy (GTDB): domain Archaea; phylum Halobacteriota; class Methanosarcinia; order Methanosarcinales; family Methanogasteraceae; genus Methanogaster_C. The sequence goes on along the minus strand of JAGGRW010000155.1, from coordinate 15,578 downwards.
GGATTTTATCGGCAAACAGATACATTATTTCGATGAACTGGACTCCACCAGCCTGAAAGCAAAGGAGATCGCCGCAGAGAGTGCGAACGGAACTGTTGTCATTGCGGAGAGGCAATCAGAGGGCAGAGGACGGATGGGCAGGGAATGGCACTCACCACCCGGCGGAATCTACCTCTCGATCATCCTGAAACCGGATATCCCTCCTGACCTCGTGCACAGGTTGACGCTCGTTGCCGGCGTTGCGACCGCCGAAGTACTCAGTGAAATGGGGGTTGCGGCTGAGATAAAATGGCCAAACGATCTTCTCATCGGTGAAAAGAAGGTCTGCGGCATCCTGACCGAGGTCGATGCCGAGATGGACGCAACAAACTACGTCGTAATCGGGATCGGGATCAATGCCAATACCGAACTTGACCTGCTCCCTGCAATCACAAGGCTGCGTGTAACTTCTCTTGAGGAGGACCTGGGGCGACGGGTGGACAGGGTAGCGATCACACGAAAGCTTCTGGAGCGATTCGAAGAGTACTACGTAACCTTCCTGAAAGGCGACTTCCCCCGGATTCTGCGATACTGGAGGGAGCACTCGGCAACAATCGGGCGGCGGGTCAGAATCGTTACGAGGTGGAGGACGATTGAGGGTGAAGCCGTTGGAATTGACCATGACGGCGCACTGATCGTGGAACTGGACGGCGGCGGCGTTGAGAGAGAGATAACGGGCACGTGTTTCCACATCTAAAACGCCGAGGGTGAGATTCGAACTCACGAGGGTGTTCCCACCCACACGCTTTCAAGGTTCTTTCTCCTCTCCAGGCGTGCGCCTTACCGCTAGACTACCTCGGCTTCTGTGACGTGACCCATCCTTTCGGATACGTGCCTGCTCTCATGACGACCCTGTCGGTTCGCACCGCAATTCCTGTGCGGCAGGTCATGACCTCCGCAGCGGCGATACATGCGGTGCCAAGCGAGACCACTTCACCCTTCCGGGTGTAGACCGCAACAACGCTGCCTGCTTTGATCCGCGCAGACATCGCCAGAACCCCTGGCACTGCGAGCGATGCACCGTGGCATATCGCATCGACCGCGCTGTCACGGATCTCAACCATCGGCAGATGCGTGAGTGCAAGTTCGACCGGATGCACCATGCTCCGCAGCAGGGTCTCGTCTCCATTTTCCTCCCATTCGACATAAGCATCGCGGAGGTCGTGCAGCGTCACAAGACTCGTCTCATCGAGTGGACCGGTCTTTGTCCTGCGCAGTTCCGCTTCGTGTGCGCCGGTTCCGAGAGCGATTCCGATGTCATGGCACAGTTTGCGGATGTAGGTGCCGGCTTCACAACCGACCGTGAATAGCACATCGCGACCAGCGATCTCTTCGATCCTAAGATAATAAATGGTTCGCACCCGAAGCCTTCTCTTCACTGCTGACTTGACCGGCGGACGCTGGTATATCCTGCCGACAAATTCAGAGCATACCGCTCGCACCGCAGAATCGGTTGCGGGATGGTGCAGGTGCATGAGGCAGATATACTCCTTTGGCGCAAGCAAGAGCGCACGCACAACCTTTGTGGCGTCGCCTGTCATGATCGGAAGAACGCCTGTCACCGATGGGTCGAGCGTTCCGCTGTGCCCGGCTCGTTCAATGTGCAGAATCCTCTTCACCCATGACGCAACCTCGTGACTGGTCGGTCCCGCGGGTTTGTCGAGGTTGATGACCCCGCAGCGCAGCAGTTCCTCAATCGGTCGATCCTCTGGCATTCCGCCACTTCGCGGGACGTATTGCGGATCGGTCGTGTCTCGCACTTTCACGAGGATGCCTGCGTCTGTGTCAGGATCCAACGGGTCCGCCCCAACCTCATGCACCAACTCTCCTGATGTGTGCGTGGAGCTAGTCTTTGCCTTCAGCGTATCATCTGCCAAAAAAGATCACATCATTTTGTCTGGTTGCAACGTTCGCCAAAGTCCTTCTTCGAGCGTCTCTTCGTATAACCGAGAATTGTTTCAGCAACCTGTCTTCTATCATGTTTTGCACCGTCTCCTTCGAATATTTCAGTTTTGCGAACGTTGCCATGCACTATGCGAATTTGTGCTTATAAGATTATGCTCGACCGCTTCGACCAGTTCTCTTGCATGCATGAAATCAAAGAATCTCGGGCATCTATAGGAACTCCGGACACAACGATTATTAGATATCAAGCATCCAAATTGACTGGACATCGAGTATATTTGCGTTTCTTGCTGCGATATGTCTTGAAAAATAAAAACCACAGAGGCGCGGAGGAACACGAGAGTTGAACGATATCTGTCGAGTAGAGCCCGATAGCTGCACCTCTCACTGCATTCGCGGGTTTGAGGTTACTATGAACCCCCTCACAGAACCGAATGTTCCGACTTCCCCAGATCCGGCTCTTCAGAAGTACATCCTCTACAGGTTCAGGTTGTATAGCGAGTGATATATCTTCGGATTCGGGAGTGGATTAAATGGGATGAAACGGTGAAACTGAGCCCAGTTATAGCTTTTCCTCTGGCTGCGACGGTTAACCCATTTAAAGGCGAGTCTCACGACCTGATGGTAAAAGTTCTGAAATTACGAATGGGAACTGAGATTTTTCGGTTCTGATGAACTTGTTTTGCGGAAAGGGTCGCAGCGTGCTTGATATTCCGGACGATCACATCTCATCGCGCACCCACGCAACAATCGCATCAGCGCACGCATCCGCATCCGCAAGATCGCTCCGCACCACGATCTCGGGATTGAGCGGCTCTTCATACGTAACATCCACACCCGGAACAGTCCCTCCCGCTCCTGCTTGCGCATAAATCCCGGTCGGTGCATACCCTGCATCCCTCTCTTGCTCCCGCGTGACACAGACGCCGAGCGGGCACTTGACATACACCTCCACAAAGTGCGGGATCAGTTCCCGCGCAAGGTCACGATACTTCCGCCTGTTCGCAGTCGCATCGATCACGACGCAGATACCCGATTCCACGAGAAGGTACGCCATGTACGCAAGCGAGGCGTAGACGATCTCCCGTTCCTCGTCGGTGTACCGCGGATTGGGCGTAATCACCTTCCGCACCCGGTCAAGCTGGAGGTGCGTAAGCGCGACACTGGTTTTGACCTTCTCGCAGACCTTCTTTGCAATCGTCGTCTTCCCGGAACCCGGAAGACCTGTGATCCAGATCGCCCACGCCTCTCTCCGCCCTGTATCGTTCGCACCGTTCACATCATCTGTATTGTTCGCATCGTTCATCCGTGCGCCACCGCCCATTTGAGAAACGCGCCCGTTGGAAACTCGTGGATCGTGGTTGCGACGATTACGCCGCTCCCGTGCTCCTTTGCGACCAGAACCGGCTTTCCGTTCCCGTTCAGCACAACATCGCAATCTGCCTCTGTGAAGTATCCGTCGCACTCGACACGCTCGCAATCGATGATACACCGGCATCCGTGATCATTCACAACCGTAATCTCGACAGGACCGTACTCTTCCCTGTATTTCAGCGTGAACGGGAGCCATGAGTACGTGTACTCGGGAACGAGCGCGCCATGCACGACGAGAACGCCGCCGCCCCTCACGAATCGATCGAAGAAGCTTTTGTTCGTCTTGATTCCGCCCAGAATCCCTGTGTACTGCGGATTCGCAAATCCTGTCGGGATGATCATGACTTTGGACTTTGGCAGGGGCATAAACGGCGCGCCGATCGCGCTTGCTGGCACGCGCTGGTAGGAGAGCCCATGTTCAACAAAGAGCTTCTCAAAGAGTACAGGTCCGTCCCAGATCAGTGTGGCGTCAAGCATCTCGTCCATCTTATTCTAGCAGAATGCTCCGCGCCGTACTTAACTCTAACCCGCGTCTTTGGAAGTTACGAGACAACCACAAACTATTTTAAACCGCCGCTTTCAGAAGTACTCAAATACCAGAGTTTCGGTAACGACAGATTACGAGGCACGAGGCAAAACATGACGAACATATTCATCTATCCGACAAACAGCCTGATCCTGTACGATCTGGTCGAACGCTTCGGCCACAAACCGCTTGCGATCATGCAGGAGATCAAGAAGAAAGTGACGACAGCAGGGATCGACTCACCGCCCCTGAACATCACGCCGGAGGACCCCAAGATCGGGCTCAAGTACGCGGCTGTCGAGGTTCCCGCTGGCGTTCGCGGGCGCATGTCGCTCCTTGACCCGCTGATCGAGGACGCGGAAGCAGCAATCCTTGTCGAGGACGCGCCGATCGGGTTCGGGTGCATGGGCTGTCAGCGGACGAGCGAACTCATCGGACTTCTGATACGCGCAAAGAGAATTCCGACCCTCGAGCTGGGCTATCCGACATCGGACGATTCCGCAAAGGACTTTGTGTACCGGATATCCGAGTTCACGAAGGGGCTTGGAGCGACTGGTGAGGCTGAGGGTGCAAAGAATGCAGAGGTGGCTGAAGAATGAATGAAATTGAGATCGCGCAGATCTCCTGTGGTTCCGAGTACACTGGAGTCCAGAATGAGATCGAATCCGCGGCAGAGCGGGTCGGCGCAAAGATCATCTTCCCTGACATCGATCTCGAGGAAGTGGAGTCAGCGGAGGCGAAGTTTGGGCTGAGGGTGACAAGTCCTGACCTGAAACTGATGATCGCCCGCGCAATTGCGGTCGCTCTGGGGCACACCACCGCTGACGCTGTCTTCATCGGGACGTGCTTCCGGTGCGCAGAGGGCGCGATCGTTAGAAACGAGCTCCGCAGGTACATTCACGAGAAATCCGGGCTTCCTGTGATCAGCTACTCCTACACCGAACGTACCACAGCAGATACACTTCTTACGAGGATGGAGGCACTGACAACTGTGGCAAAGAGGCGTAGTCTGCTCGCGCGGGAGCATCAGACCGGACTCACCGCAGGGATCGACTCGGGATCGACGACGACAAAGGCTGTGGTCATGAGAGACGACGAGGTTCTCGGATTTGGCTGGGTCAGCTCCATAGATGTGCTGAAGAGTGCCGAGAAAGCGTTCTCCACCGCTCTTTCGGAATCCGGAGTCAAGAGAGAAGAGATTCAGGCGATGGGTGTCACAGGATACGGCAGATTCCTTCTCGGAAAGGAACTTAAGGCGGATCTGGTTCAGGAAGAGATCACAGTAAACTCGAAGGGCGCGGTCTACCTCGCAGACCGGCAGAAGGGTAGAGCGACCGTAATCGACGTCGGCGGGATGGACAACAAGGCGATATCGGTGCAGGACGGAATTCCCGGAATCTTCACGATGGGCGGGATCTGCGCGGGCGCATCAGGGCGTTTCCTTGAGATGACTGCAAAGCGCCTGGGAGTTGAGATAACCGAACTCGGCAAACTCGCGCTCGCAGGTGATGCGTCCGCAATCTCGATGAACAGCTACTGCATCGTCTTTGGGATTCAGAGCCTCGTAAACTCGCTCTCAAAAGGCGCACGCCACGAGGACGTTGCCGCGGCTGCGTGCCTCAGCGTAGCTGAGCAGGTCTATGAGCAGCAACTTCAGGAGGTCGAGGTGCGTGAGCCGATAATCATGGTCGGGGGAACGTCTTTGATCGAAGGGCTGCCGCACGCGATGCGTGAGCTCTTGCAGACCGATGTGATCGTGCCGCCGCACTCGCAGCTTATCGGTGCGGTTGGGTCAGCGCTACTCGCATCCGGCTTCATCGAGGAGTGACCGAGATGTTGGGCGTGGTAGATATTGGGTGTGATGGCTGCGACGGCTATTCCGGTGGTGATATGCCATGAAACCGCTTGAAGTATTCAAAGTCGAGTCTCCTGACACAACCGGTGCGGACGCGTACGAATCAGTGACACGGGACGTTCTCGCCGATCTGGAGCTGACCACGATTCTCGGGCGTCTGTGGATCTACATCGACCCGACCGAACCTGTATTCATCTTCTGCACGCTGATACGAACCGGTCTCCCCCCGATTCGTGTGAGGGATGTTGCAGACGTTGCAGTGGCATCGTCGGGCGCGAATCAGGTGGTTCTGGAGCTCTCGAACGAGGAGTACGTTCCACAGCTCCTGGGCACGATCAGAACCAGATACGGGCACGAGAACATCTCGCAACCGGAAAGGAAGACGATGACAATCGAGGTAGAGAAGACTGCCAAAAAAGAGGTCGCGGAATCGCTTGCTGAAGTGGTGATCGCTGACCCGCGCAGGCAGATCGATGAGCGGCTCGCTGATGCGCTGCTCAGGATAACGCCGGAAGGCTTCCGTGTGCGGCATCACGTATCTACCGGAGAAGAGATGCTCTTTGTCGCATCAGAGGAAGCCATGCGGTCAGAGTGGATCAAAAAGGCGGAAGAGATGATGAATCAGTTAAAGGCGCAGGAGGTGTAATATGCTGGAGCCAATCATGTATGAGGGCGGTGTCTTCAAACACAACCTTGTAATCGAATTAATCGAAGATCTCGGCGGTTACGTCCTTCAGACCAACTTCATGCAGACAGAGGTTATGATCCAGATGCTCTGCCCGCACGATGACATAGCGATGGTTGAGGATCTGGCGAAAGAACTCCGCGCCAAGCTCACGAGAGCGCCCCTCACAGGAACCGACATCATCGTGATCGCGCCATCGCTGGCGTACCACCATCTTCCGCACCATTCATGTGATGTGGCAGAGTATATGCGGAGACAGGGTGCGAACACGACGTTGATCGGGCTTGCGCGGGGCGTCGGCAGGAGAGTTGCACAGATATCCGCAAGAGAGCGAGCACTCGCAAATGAGCACGATCTCGCGGTCTTTACGCTCGGAAACTTCGAGGACTGTCTGGTAAACAAAAAATACGTACTTTTCAAGGACATTGAGGTGCCATGCATCCTCACAGGGACGCCTGAATTAAGCGAGCCTCCTGCGTACGCAAGTGCTTATGTCGGAGGTCTCGGGCGGATCGCGCACAGGCTGAAGGGCGGAAGCGAACTGGATGCGCTGGATAAACTGGCAGAGGTCGCGGGCAAGTGCCTTGACGAGAAGAGGCTCGAGATCTCAAAGGATCCGCTTACGACCCATCCGGCACGTGTTATGAAGGAGATAAAAGAGCAGATTCCGGCGATCGGAAAATGCCTCTCTCCTGCGCCGATCACGCTGCAACTCTCAGGCGCACGAATCAAACTGCCGTACTCCGAGTACAAAGAGGCGATTCTGGATATAACGTTTGAGGAGGGTACGACTCTCCGTGAGATTGCGAGAGTGCTGCCGTCCGGTGTAAAAGATTACCTGTTGATACGAATATTGCCGAAATCGGTGACCGGTTTTGTCATTTAGCGATCAGTGATCAGTGATTGTCCGGAATGAGAGATCAGGAAATCAGGAGAGGCGCGAATGGACATCGAGAAGATTCAGAGGATCATGCAGCAGGATCCGGACGAGGCCGTGGATGAACTGCTGAATGCGGTCGAGAAGTACTACGGCGAGGTTCCGTACATCCTGCAGTACCTGCGGGACACGCCGGAACTGCTGGTCCCGAAGATCCTCTACGACAGCGCAATCATACGAGAATTCAAGCGACTCGACCCGAAAACGGTTGAACTGATCTCAATCGGCGTATCCGCCGCGGTCAGGTGTGATCACTGCCTGCGAATGCACATCAAGATTGCAGAGAAGCTCGGAATCCCAAAGGAAGAGATATTCGACGCGATTCTTATCGCTGGCACGCTCTCAAACGCTACTGTTCTCGCTTATTCGACGCGGGTCATGGATTCGGTGGATGGGGTTAAGCGGGAGCATGATTGTGACTGCGACTGTGATGTCTGCGATGTCGGAGGCGAGGGGTGCGGTGGCGGAGTTTAGTCGGGGAATGCAAGAAACAACACTTTTTAATCTGTAACTCCACATATTTTACATAATATGCAGATGTAGTTTTCCTGTACGGCATCGGATAGATGTGACACATTTTAAAGCAAGATGAAAGCGGCGTAGAACAGGGCGTATCTGGCTTCAGCTATCGCCTTCGTCCATGTTACAATCGAAGCCATCAAACCACCCAATCATTCGGATATTGTATAATGTTGATGCTGTCGTCGATGTATGCGCAGTTGTGCCGGATGAACCGCATGGTTAATTCATGATCAGGAACACATATCCTTACATTGCGGGTTTTAATCCACCCATACCCGTTTCCATACCAGAAGGGAGTTACCATGACCGAAATCATTGTATACACAACCAGCGCGTGCCCGAAGTGCAAGAAACTGAAAAGTTATCTGAAATCAGCAGCAATCGAGTACGGCGAGGCGGATATGTCAACGCCTGAATCGCTCACCGAACTGCGCGTAAACGGCGTCTTTACGATGATGGCGCCTGTTCTGCAGGTCGGTGAAACGTTCCTGACCCTTGACGAGATGTTTGACGGCGACATGATCAAAAAGGACGCAATCGACGATCTTGTGGGGCGCGCATCACCATGAGCCGACAGAAACGCTCGCATCCGCAGGAGACCGTCCAGAAGACGCTCGACTGGAAGAGCGTGCCGCGTATGCCGCGCGTCCGGACAACGGACGGGCATCTGATGGACTGGGACCGGGATGCGATCGTAGCCCAGCTCGTAAAGGAGACGAAGCTCTCAAGGGAGTTCTACGGAATCGATCCGATCACAGAGGGGGAAGCAAAAGACGTCGCAGTAGAGGTCGAGAAGCGGATCAAGAAGATCGGCATCACACATCTATCAGGACCGCTTGTGCGCGAGCTCACAAACGTAATTCTTCTCGAGCGCGGGCATCCTGAGTGGCGCAACATCGCAACAAGGGTAGGTACCCCTGTCTACGACGCGCACCAGATCGATGTTGGATCAGGCTTCGAGGCGAATGAGAACGCGAATTTGCAGGATAACGCGGAGTCGCTTCCATGGGATGAGAAGATTCTGATAAGATACGGGGACGAGGTGCAGATCAAGCCGATCGGCGAGATCGTGGACTCTGTGCTTGAGCGTGCAGAGAAAGAAGTAGGGGTAGATCGAAACGGACGATCAGAGGTCGCATCCGGGGATTACGGCGTAAAAGCATTCTCTTTTAACTCCGATTTTTCAGTTTCAGAGGTCCCTGTGACCCAGTTCATACGAAACGCGCCTTCCGAGATCTATGAGATTGCAACCTCGTACAAAAAGAGCGTGAAGGTGACTGCAGGTCACAACTTCTTTTACTTGCAGAACGGGGTGGTGTGCTCAAAGCCGCTATCTGAACTGAATGTTGGCGATTCCATCCTGATGCCGAGGCGAATTCAGAGGAACCGGACTGCCACCTATTTGGATGGGTATGAGATCCTGATTCGGAGCCTCACGCTCGATGAGATGAGCGATTTGATGATAACAGGCGAACCGTTGCGCGATCTGGTGGAAGAAAACGAAAAGCTGGTGAGAGATCGGGATAGAAACAATGAAACGAAGAATTACCGGAAATGTGTTGAAAAATGCGGGCTCACTCTCGATATTTTGTACGAGATGAATTACACGCCAACGCTTTCCGAATTGTTGCAGTTGAAAGTCGTTTCGTGGCATGGATTTGAGGATACGCCAGCAATTCCACTCTATTATGAATTAACACCGGGGTTGGGGGAATGGTTGGGGCTGCTCATAAGCGACGGATGCCACTCTACGCCCAACAAAATCACTTTTTCAAACACCGATCCCTCGCTTCACGCCAGATTCGCCGAACTCTCGGAGGAGTTGTTCGGAATCATGCCGAGAGCGGATGGTAACAACAACACAATCATCAGTAAATCGGTTATTGCGATCAAATCGCTGTTTCTGCTGGAGGGTTGCCGCACAGATAAGTCGGTCCCCTCGTTCCTATACAGCGCGCCCGACGAATGCATACTCGGGTTTGTGCGAGGCTACCACGCAGGCGATGGACGGAAGCAGGAGATGCGAATGACGACCACATCCAGGTCGATTCTCGATTTCCTGCGGTATGCATTCCTTATCTTCGGAACAATTCCGAATCTGTCAACAAGCGAGCGTGACAACCCGAACTGGTCAACCGCTTACGATGTGGGAATCGGTAGCATCGAGAAATTTTATGATTTTGCTACAACTGGAAATATAGAGAATTACAACTACGAATGCGGCGACCTCATAGATTCAATCGTGGACGAGATTGGTGGGGCAACCGGTGGAAAGGAATCGGTGCAGCTGCACGACTACGGAAGTACGAGGAGGGGCGTTTCCCTCGCGAGGGAGACGATCGAAAGGTTTGTGCGTGACGCCAGGAAGAGGCTTGATGGCAGTTTCGAGTACATGATTCTGAAGGAGTATGGCAGATCCCCATTCACTCCTGGAGATCTGTCCGGATTGCTGGACATCTCCCCCCGGGCGGCTTATGAGTACGTTAAGAGGTTGTGCGATCGTGGATTATGCGAAAAAGTGGAAGAAGACACGAAACATGAGCATTCGGTGGACTACACCTACGCACTCACTGACAAGACATTTGCCAGATACGATGACACGTCAAGATCGCTGGAACTCCTTTCGAATCTCATAAACGGAGACGTGGCGTTCTGCAAGATCAAAGAGATCAAAAAGGTGGGAAGCGAGGTTACGTATGACATTGCCACCGACACGGATACGCAAAACTTCATCGCAGGTGACGGTTTTCTCTTCGTTCACAACACATCCCACAAAAAGAAAGCCGATAAGATCTCAAAAGAGCAATACCTGCTGCTGTTGCCCCCAAAACTCGCTGACTACCATCTGAACGGCGACATCCACATCCACGACCTCGAGTACTTCGGGACCCGCAGCTTCTGCATGGACTGGGATCTTCGGTACTTCTTCTACTACGGGCTGATGCCTGATGGCAGCGGCACAAAGTCGAGTGTGGCAGGCCCTGCAAAGAAGCCCGAGGTTGCGATTCTCCATGCAGTGAAGGCTCTCGGGAGTGCTCAGACGAACTTCGCTGGCGGCCAGGGGTTCTACAACTTCCTGACGTTTCTTGCGCCGTATCTCGAGGGAATGAGCTACGAGGAGATCGAACAGCTGATGCAGATGTTCGTATACGAGATGACGCAGATGATGGTCGCAAGAGGTGGACAGCTCGTCTTTTCGTCAGTCCAGTTAGCTCCGGGAGTTCCAAAGCTCTGGAAGGATAAACCGATCGTATACAAGGGAAAAATCTGGAATGGCGATTCCGATCAGGCACCGCTCCGCACTTATGGCGAGTTTGAGCAGGAGGTCAGGCTCTCGTTCAAGGCGCTCATGAACGTGATGCTCGAAGGGGACTACTGGGGCAAGCCGTTTAACTTCCCGAAGCCGGAGATATCGATAGAACCAGATTTCATGGAGGAAGACAAGGAATTCAATAAAGAGAACCCCAATCTTCCCACGTATGCCGATTTATATGACCTTACATTCGAGCTTGCTGCAAAATTCGGCGCTCCGTACTTTGATAACCAGATACCTGAGTATCGTGGAGCTGGAGAAGGAATAAGCTGCTATCAATGCTGTGCTTATAATTTCTCCTCAAATTCGGACACCGATTCCGATTTTGATGACAAACTGATCTTCGCGGACGGAAAGCACTTCTCGATGGGCGCGTGGCAGGTGATCTCAATAAACTGCCCGAGAGCCGCGTACCGTGCGAATCGCGACGATCAGGCACTATTCGATGAGTTGAAACACCTGATGGACATCGCAGTAAAACTCTTCAAGATCAAGAGGGTGTGGATGCAGCAGATCATCGAGCGCGGGCGGATGCCGTTTGCGACCCAGCGCCCGAAGGATCCGATCACGGGAGAGTACGGTTGTCAGGCGGTCGATATTGAGGGGCTTGTCTATGAGGTCGGCGTCGTCGGCATCAACGAGATGGTACAGTACCACATCGGACACCAGATGCATGAATCGAAGGATGCGTGGAAGCTTGCAATAAGAGCGATGACTGAGATGGAGCTATACTCAAAACAACTCAGCGAAGAGCATGGAATCACGATTGCGCTTGCAAGAACGCCTGCCGAGACGACGACCGGGCGGTTCGCGGTATCAGACATCCTGCACCGCGAGTACTCGTTGTGCGCGAAGGAGGTGGTCAAGGGTGACATCGATAGTGCGCTTGCACACATCCACGAAACAAGAGACCTCCCGATCTACTACACAAACGGAACGCACGTCCCGCCGGGTGCAGACGTCTCGCTTACGGAGAGAATACAGCTTGAGCACGTCTTCTTCCCGATCGTTGACGGCGGAAACATCATGCACATCTTCCTTGGCGAGAGCATGCCCAATCCGCAAGGGCTCAGGGACTTTGCGATGCATATTGCAAAGAACACGCAGACCGGCTACTTCGCGTTCACGCGGGACATGACGATCTGTGTTGACTGCAACCATCTGGATTCAGGCCTCAAGGATGAGTGCTCAAACTGCGGATCAGCGAATGTGGAGCAGTTGTCACGGGTTACCGGGTATCTGCAGGCGGTATCCGGCTGGAACGCGGCAAAGAGGCAGGAACTTGAGGACCGGAAGCGGTATGGTGGTACGGATATGGTGTGATGCGGAGTTCGGTTCACAAATCGCTCGATCGCTACGTTGTGCGGAAGCAAAGACTTAAAATACCGTATGGTCATTTATATTAACGATGGGTTTGAGGATGGGGCTCGCAGCAATCGTGCTGGTCGCATGGTGCGCACCGGTGGCAGGCAATTGTTGTGTGGAGGATGCATGGATATGCTATGGAGTTTACGACATCAACGTGAGCCACCGTGCTGCAATCGACGATTACACTGTAAAACTGCGTGAAATTGAAAATGGAAGTGCGGTGCTTGTCCTGTACCAGAGAAATCAGTTTAAAGACATCTACACAATGTCAGAGAGCGATACCGAGATATACTTCAATCGGTTCCGGATAACGCTTCTGCGGCTCGAAGACGAGTCGGTGACGATCAAGGCATACAAGTACGGAAAGGAGCGGCTGTGGGGAAAAGAGGGCGCAGTTGAACTTGCGATCGGTGAGAACGCGTCCACAGGCGAGTATCTGATCAGTGTCATCGACTTTGAGAACGAATCCGTGAACTTGAGCATCTACAGGAATGGCGCCCGCTCCACACACCCCATCAATCTCACTAATCTCACTAATCTCCCCGATCTCCCCGATCTCACCAATCTCACTAATCTCACTCATCTTGCCTGCGACAAGTTCGATGTCAGGGATTCACACGTCTACGATGGGGAATTGAAGGTCTATCTCAGGTATCTGTGCGACGATTACTGCATAATCGAGACGTATCTCCCGTTATCTCCTGATCTGGTCATAAACATCACAACAGACGACGTCTACCAGCCGGATCAGATGATCCACTGCCCGATAGGGTTCAAAAACTCCGGTCTTCCGGTGCGGGATTTTTATATCGAGGTGAAGGCAACAAACGGGCAGGAATTCTCCACGTACTATCCGGTGATCGATCAGGATGCTACTTTTGATGTGACGATCGATCCGCCTGCCCTGCCGTACCAATCGAACCTCTCGATTGCGGTTGACGCTAGCGGCTACATCTGGAACGGAGATCGCTACTCGGTTAGCGGCAGAAGGAATGTTACGATAACACCTTACATCGTAGCCAGAAAGACGGTTGCGCCGGTCGAACTCACACTGCGTGAATCGGCATCGGTCACAATCACTGTCAAGAATCTCGGAGACGAGAATGTGGAGATACTGCTTGCGGACGCGCTCCCGCATGGCTTTGAGACCGACGTTGCTACTGAATGGACGTTTTCGCTTGCGCCGATGCAATCGCAGAACATTACGTACGAGATGTCGCCAGAAGAGGTCGGAAAATTCGAGATTCCGGTGTGCACGGCAGAGTACGGCGAAGAATCTGAATACTCAGTCTCCTCGTCTCCGGGCAACGAGAATGAGAATGAGAATGAGAATGAGACCGAGATAACAGTGCACGGGGCAGCGATTCTGGCGGTGAAGACGATTGAGGACACGCTCGATGAGCGAACCAAGAAGGTGATCGTCAGAATCGAGAACGTGGGCGATTCCGCTGCCGATGTGAACGCAACCGACGAGATTCCGCCGGGAATCGTCCTTATCAGTGGTGAGACCGAGTGGCAGGAGAGAATTCTCCCGAACGAGACCTGCAACCATTCATACATCATCCAGTTTGAGGATATGGTCATGCTCCCGCGGGCAGCGGTCTCTTTTGTGGACGATTATGGCAATCGCGGAACTGTGGAATCGAACACTGTGGGCAGCGGGACTGGAGCAGATGCAGGGGCAGAAGGCGGAATCGCACCGGAAGATTGTGCGCCCTCGCAGGCACAATCCGAAACGATGAACTGTGGTGGGCTAATCATCCTCCTGATAAGTACCTTTATATTGTTTACATGCATATTTTTAATGCCGGCGATAGCAGGGTATCTGCTACTGCGCGAATCGGGGTGAGCGGACATGAACATGGTAATCCTATCTGCAATATTGTATCTGGTTTATATTGCGCTGGTCTTCACACTCCTGATCAGGCTTTCGTCATTCGTAGCAGCAATCGCGCTCCTTGCAATCCCAATACTCCTGACCCTGATCAGCCCGGAGCGATCCATCGCATTTCTTGCACATCAGCATCTGGCACTCGGAAACGGGATGCTGCCAGTGAACAACCTCCACATCCTGCTCTTCATCTGGTCGTCGCTGCTCGCAATCATTCTGTACACCGAGTTCATCACATGGTATCTCGGGCGGGGTGGCGGCGAAGGCGAAGGGTCTGCGTGATGCCCTGGCTTTTGGTCTCTGCGGGACCGTTGTTTGCGGTATAACAAAAATGGTGTCCCAACAACTTAATTTTTAGACAATTTTATAATCCAGCCCCAGCCGTCCCACCCTCGACTGAAGTCCGAGGCATCCGATGCCGCCTGTCGCACAAGCATCGCTGCCACTCACAGACTGATCGCTCCTGCCGCAGCCACCAGCAGCAGGCGGGTCATGCTGCCGCCTCCTCGCGCATTTCGCCCCTATCTCGCATTATAGCAATCGGAACATCGAGATTCATATCATAGAACTTATCAGACAGTCTCATGCCCACGTCCAATCCATCCTTACGTTCATCGATCCCCTCAACATAAACGATCACATCAAGATCCTCGCCTTCATAAGGTCCGAAATATTCAATATCCTTAATCTTTTCAGCTCCAAATTCCTTTGAAACTTCATCCCTGATTATCTTTATAATTTCTTCTTTATCCATCTAAAATCCCTCCACAAGACTTCTACAGGTATCAACGATCCTGACAGCATCTGATATCGCATATCCACACATATCTTCCGCAACTTCTACGCCCAGATCGTAATCACACTTTATACGCATCGATCTCCATTTATTCATCTGCTTGGCAAGCGTTTCATCTCCAAACTCCCTTACAAGCAGTTTTTTGAACCTGTCCACCAGCGGTCTATGCCTCGTGACATCAAGCTGCATCTGCAGATATACCGCAGACCTTGCAGCATGGTACATCGAATAATACGACTTGTGAATCACGGTTCGATTGCTTAAACCGGTTTTTAGAAGTTTCTCCGCGACAGAGAGGTTATCCTCTGCAAGCACCAATCTGGACTCTGCGATATCATTCATAAATCGTTTTATCGTGGTCAAATCC
>JAGGRW010000047.1 GCA_021159385.1 Methanosarcinales archaeon | reverse complement strand
TTTAAGGGCAGTGCCATTTGTTTAGTACCATGATATGGAGTTACCTTGCTTAAAATTTTATCAGGCGGCAGATTAAGACGTTTAACTAAATCTTCAGAGAGATAGATTGACTCATAAGTTATCTCATTCCTACCCAGTAGTGTGGATTGGGTTGATCGGCCCGCTTTTACTTCCATTCGCTGGATACCGATATCCATAGGAATTTCCTTACCATAAGTTTTCTCTCCTTTGCGACCGTCATAACTTAGTATAAATGATATGCGGCGTCTAACCAGTTTTTTTATCTGGGATAAAAAGTCGTCAAAATCGATACCATTGTAATATCTGGGGTCCCTACCAGTACACACACCCTGGTATGGCGGATCCATATAAACCAGATCTGTTTTTGAAACGTTTTTTAAAATGTTTTTATAATCATCATGAGTTATGATCGTTCTGCCACGCAATAAATATGATGCTACAAATATATCATTTCTCATTTTGTCAGGATGGCGCCCCTTTCTCCGGTTATCCGGACTCTGGTTAAATTCGCCATTGGAATTATATCGAATAGAGGCTTTCACACACCTGGCTAATAAATAAAGAAAATAATCAGGTCTTCCGGTATTGTTAAATTTATCACGAACCATAAAGTAAAATTCTTTTTCTCTACCTTTCTGTTCAATCCAGAGGGTTTCATATCCCTCAGAAATGCCATTTGGATTGGTAATAATTTCATTCCAGAGATTCATTAAAGGTTTATTTAAATCGTTTATATGGAATCTATGTGATTTCCCATAAGAAGCAGCAGCAAGCGAAACCGCTGCTGAGCCAGCAAAAGGTTCAACCAATGTATCAAATCGGTGCGGGAAGAAGGATAATATTGTTCCGGATATGTTTCGTTTACTTCCTTGGTATGGTATAGGGTGCGGAGCTCTTTTCATATCAATCACCACACCCATGTCGGGACTGTCGTACATAGGGGGTTTATGCTCTTCTGACCAATATTCCCCCTCATCACGCCATCAAAAACAACATGTAATGATCTCGCCACAGCCATTTTATGCCTCCTTGTCTTTTAACATCGTCCCGTATGTTTTCCAATTCATTATAGATTATCCCTTATCCACAGACCGTATTTAACATGACCTGTGCGCCGATAGGTTAATCTATCCATGTCCACAATTGGGATTGCATGACAACGGCATACGACGTACCAGCGGACAAACTGATAATGCGCAGCGCTGAAAAACTCAAAGACAACAAGATGATAACGCCCCCCGCGTGGGCTGAACATGTGAAGACCGGCGTACACAAGGAACTGCCGCCTGTTGATTGTGACTGGTGGTATGTGCGGTGTGCGGCGGTTATGCGGCAGGTGTACTTCGGCGGGCCGGTCGGCGTATCGAGACTCCGATCAAAGTACGGGGGAAAGGAGCGCAATGGGACAATGCCGCCGACATTTGCGAAGGGAAGCGGATCCACCATTCGGAAGGTTCTTCAGCAACTGGAAAAAGCCGGATACCTGAAAGCGATGAAGGGCGGTCGTTCCATAACCTCGGATGGGCAGCGATTCCTGGACAACACTGCGTACGAGATCAAGCAGCAGATGCCCGAATTGAAGCTGTACTAACGTATTGACATATTTTAATATATTTGAGGTTGTGACATGGCAGGAGATATTGATCAGATCAGGCAGCGTCGGCTTGAACAACTGCAACAGCAGCAACAGGCTGCCCAGTACCAGCAAGCTGCGCAGCAGCAACAACAGCAACAGCAGGTCGATGAAGCGAAGCAGACGATACTCAGAA
Source organism: Methanosarcinales archaeon (assembly GCA_021159385.1). Classification (GTDB taxonomy): domain Archaea; phylum Halobacteriota; class Methanosarcinia; order Methanosarcinales; family Methanogasteraceae; genus Methanogaster_C. Next base: position 18,815 of record JAGGRW010000047.1, on the reverse strand, counting down.
AGATCCTGACTCCGGAGGCGAGGGAACGACTGACAACGCTTAAGCTGGCGCGCCCGCAACTGGTTGAGCAGGTCGAGATGCAGTTAATCGCGCTGGCGCAGTCCGGGCGGCTTCAGACGATGATCGACGATGCGAAGTTGAAGGTATTGCTCCAGCAGATCCAGCCGAAGAAGAAAGAGATGACGATCAAGCATATCTGAATCCGAACGTGCGAATGGACGTTTTTCTGCTGTTCAGTGGGGGAAAGGACAGTTCGCTATCAGCAATACTGCTTGAGCCTTTTTTTAATGTAACGCTTGTGACCTGCAACTTCGGGTGGAAAGAGACGTGGAAACCCGCAAAAAACGTTGCATCCGAACTTGGATTTCCGCACGAGGTATTGCGGATCGATGGTGCGGTTCTTGAGTCTGCATATAGTATCGCACTCTGCGACGGTTACCCGAATCATGCGATCGACTACATCCACCTGCGCGCGCTCCGGTGCGTGGCGTCCGCGCATCCGGGCTGCGCAATCGCGGATGGCACGCGGAGGGATGATCGCGTCCCGATGCTGAAACTGCCTGATGCGCAGCGTCTCGAGGATCGGTACGGATGCACGTACATAAGGCCTCTTCTCGGTTACGGCAGGCGTGCTGTGGATACGCTGGTTGCAGCCCACCTCGAGATCGTCGAGGACGAGAGCGAGAAGATCGAAAAATCCGATTACGAGACCGAACTGCGCGCAATAATCGAGGAGAGGTGCAGTTCAGAGATGGTGCGCACGATCTTCCCGATGCATGCTCAGTCGCGGGTGGTTCGACGCGGTTTGCAGAGATGATTGTTGTCATCTGCCCATATCCCCATTGCCTGCGTACTACCTGACGCGTATACTTGACGCGTACACCAGCCCAGACGCACAGACGCCACGCGCCCCAAATATTTATGCAGATCAGAGAGAAGAATGTGATCATGCATTGTGATTTTTACGATATCCGAATCCTATCAGGATATTCCACCACAATCGTTCTCGACAACGAGAAGATCGAGGAGATCACGAACAATTTCATGAGCAGCGCGGGCATCCGGGCGCTTTCGGCAGGTTCGTGGGGGTTTGTGACGACAGATGATCTGGAAAATCTTGATTCGGCACTGAGATCAGCAGAGGAGCTTTCTGCAAGCATCAACAGGGTGGCTCCGAGAGCGAAGGTGTCCCTGGCGCCAATCTCCGGAAAAGCAGTATCGATGAAACTGCCTATAAAAGAAGACCCAAGAGACGTCCCGATCGAGGAAAAGATCGAACTGATCCGAGATATCGAAAAACATGCCAGAATCGATGGTGTCAGCAGTACAACCGTTGCATATTCCGAATCCTGCGTCAAAGTCAATTATCAGAGTTCGGAAGGGCTCGATCTCGAGCACACGATGTTTCGGACCGGTTTTGGCGTCACCGCAATCGCATCCGACGGGACAACACACCAATCCGGCAGGAAGAGCAGATTCGGAGTTTGCGGATACGAATTATTCAAAAAATACGATGCGCCCTCCCTCGCAGAGAAGGCTGGAACGGTTGCAACGGAGCTCTTGCGTGCGCGCCAGCCAGAGGGCGGAACCATACCATGCGTGCTCGATCCTGAGCTTGCCGGCGTCTTCATCCATGAGGCGGTCGGTCATGCGGCAGAGGCGGACCTGGTGATCGAGGACTCCTCGATACTCGCAGGTCGGATCGGAGAGCAGATCGCGTCCCCGCAGATAACGGTGTATGACGATCCCACGTTGCGTGAATACGGGTATTATCCGTTCGATTCGGAAGGCGTGCCAGCGGAACGAACGATGTTAATCGATTGCGGCGTTTTAAAATCGTATCTACACTCGAGGGAGACTGCCGGTAGACTTGCCGGAGATTGCAGAGATTGTGAAGGTGTTGGAGGCGGAAACGCACGTGCGCAGGGGTGCAGCATTCCGATACCAAGAATGAGCAACACGTTCATCGCAAACGGGGATATGAGCTTTGAAGAGATGATCGAAGAACTCAGGGACGGTGTTTATCTGAAAGGGTCACGCGGCGGGCAGGTCAACACAGGAGAGGGCATCTTCCAGTTCAATTCCGAACTCGGTTTCGTGGTGCGGAACGGCGAGGTCTGCGAGATGTTGCGGGACGTCTCGCTCTCCGGGCAGACGCTTGAGATTCTGAAGAACATAGCAGCGGTCGGAAACGATCTCGCATTTCACTCGGGCAGGTGCGGAAAGAGCAGGCAGACGGTGCCGGTCAGTGATGGCTCGCCACACATACTTATTAGCAGTGCGGTCGTTGGCGGGAGCGGATGATCGATTATACGAATTCGATCGCTTTCGAGGGGCAGGTCACGATGCAGGCATCGCACAGGATTTTATTCTCACCGAACCGCCTGCATTCGCCGACATTCCTGGCGACGACAACACCGTTCTCCACAACCAGTATCACCTTCTCATTGGACGGCGCAAGCCCGATGGCTGCCCCGTGCGGATCATTGGCAACGTTTACCGGGCAGGCAACGACGCAGTTCCCGCAACCAAAGCAGAGTTCGTCGTGGATGATAAGGCCGGTCTCGGTGGCATTTCCGACCGGCGCAAGAAGCGATCTCAGGTGCTGTAGCTGATCACGATATTCGGAATCGGCAATCGGCGGACAATCATCGATTCCGGATTCACCTGACAGGAGCGAGCTTGCAAACGCCATGCACGTAGGCTTCCCGCATTCTTTGCAGTTCAGTTTCGGAAGCAATTGGTAAATTTCCATGATGCCGACCATGTCTGTCATCTCCGCGCGTTATCAGGTACAGTAGTTACCTTAATAATCAATAAATGTTCAGTATCACGTGCATAAGCTCAACCGTATCGCGAGGAGTATGTTATGGAGAAGACAAGAAACTTCGTACTACGAGATGAAAATGGTAGCGAACACGGTGTATTTTCTGGAAAGCAGCCGCGTCAGGCAGCGCTCAAGGTTGCGAATCGGATTGGCACTACCAAGGACAAGCCTGCACGGATAATGCTGCGCGAACGCGGCACAAAGAAGGTACACGTCTTTGAAGGGTGGAGGGAACAGGTGAACGCTCCGAAGAACAAGCCGGACTGGATGCCGGACAAGATCTGGAAGCCGAACGTCAAGAAGATTGGTATTGAAACGCTTGGCAATATTTGAGCGATTCAATACTTTATTTTTTTTATTTTTTTTTCGTATATATATTATAAAGATTGGGGACTTCGATTTTTGGTAGTGTCCTAATCTACAATAGTTTATCATAACATGCATTATGTGGGAACATAGTAATACGTAGATGGATAAAATCCGTGAAATCTGCATTAATCAGTGGCTAAAAACCCTTATCAACCACTGATTAACACTGATGAACACAGATTACAGGTTGTTTGTACCGTTGGACCCTTTTTAAAACTCCGCATGACATCGAGCATGTACGTATAATCACCCTCTTATCGGATATTATAACACGGACTTTTTTATTTCTATTAACCATCTTGGATTGGTACACTACCCGATTTTTTGGGCGGGACCAACCGTCAAGTATAAGGGAAAGCTCCGGATAAGTCATCCAGGAAATCAATTGGGAATATCTTCCGTAAAGTCGGTGATGTGATCAAACGAGCGAGAGCGTGGAAACAGGAGGGGATACTGGCATTCGGAGGAAACTCGGTACTGAAAGGGTTATGAGATGCGAAAGCGTGTATAAAGGGGAACTTTCCTGTACCGCTCTGAGATGAGGGGGGGGGCGGGCAACCGTCCACTTCTTAATCGGCGGTTTTCCGAACCCAATTCCAGAAAATAATAAACAGTCTCACAGCCCCACCGAATAGGTTAATATATGAAGATACTACAAAAGGGTATACCTGTAGGTGATTTTATGTCCATGAAACTTAAGGAACTGCTATTTCCGCCGTCAACGCCGACGAACGCCGACGGATATGTCGACCTGAGTCTCGATGAGTACGAGAAAGTCCTTGATGAGGAGCCAGCCGCAACATACATACGCGTCGCGGAACTGAGCAATCTGGACGGGATTCCCAGCCTGAAGGAGGAGATCTACGATGGAAATATCGTGATCGTCGATATCTCATTGATTAAGCGTGATCAACTGGTGCTCGAACGTGCACTCCACGATCTGCGTGATGTGGTGAGCGATGTGCATGGGGATATCGCGGGACTTGGTGACGATCTGGTGATAACTGCCCCCACTGGAGTTCGGATCGACCGGTCACGGATCGGCGGAAGAACAACCGAATATTAATCGATAGTGACATGAAGATCAACAGTCCGCTGCAGGCTTATGAGCATCTGCCGAAAACCAATTGCGGCGACTGTGGGGAGCCCACGTGCATGGCGTTCGCCTCGCACCTGATCGATCGATCAAGGAATGTAGGGGATTGTCCGCCGCTGACTGGGGTTGAATTCAAAGATAATTATGACACGCTCACAGACCTTCTCGCGCCCGAGATACGGGAGGTCACAATCGGCACAGGTGATCATGCGATCACGATCGGCGGGGATGATGTGCTGTACCGACACAAGCTCACGTTCTTCAATAAAACCGCGTTCGCTTACGAGGTCTGCGACACGATGGATGAGGATGAGCTGGTCTCGCAGGTCAACAAGATCCAAAACTTCAGTAAATTCTACATCGGGGATTTTTTAACACTGGACGCGGTTGCAGTCCGGTGTTTGTCAGGCGACGCGGACCAGTTTGCCAATGCAGTCAGGACAGTCATGGAAACAACCGATCTGCCGCTCATTCTCTGCTCACTTGATGCGACGGTTCTGGACGCAGCGCTTGAGGTGGCTTCCAGCCGGAGACCGCTCATCTACGCCGCGACCACTGATAACTGGCGCGAGGTGGCAGGGCTTGTGCTCACATACCACGTTCCCGTGGTCCTCTCTGCGCCCGGCGATCTGGATACGTTGAAATCGCTTGCGCTGACGTTTGCGTCGATTGGTATCCGTGATCTCGTTCTCGATCCGGGAACGTCCCCGACAGAAGGGCTGCGGGATTCCTTTGAGAACTTCTTAAAGATCAGACGTGCCGGGATTGAGGGGCAGACCGATATCGCATACCCGCTCATGGCTGTGCCCATGACCGCGTGGGCGGAGCTTGATGGCGTCAGCGCGGCATACTGGGAGAGCGTGCTCGTCTCCATCTTCACGATCCGGTACGGCGACATCATGATCATGCACAGCACAGAGCCGTACTCGCTCCTCCCTGAACTGCATATCAGGGATACCGTCTACACCGATCCGAGAAAGCCTGTAATGGTTGATTCCGGTGTCTTTGAGATCGGTTCGCCAAGTCGAAACTCGCCGGTCTTCATAACGACGAACTTTGCGCTGACATATTACACTGTGGAGAGCGACATCTCGTCAAACGACATCGACTGCCATCTCTGCGTTGTTGATACCGACGGGATCGGGGTGGAGGCAGCGGTCGCTGGAGGGCAGTTGACCGCTGGAAAGATCAAGGAGGCATTTGATTCTGCTGGTTTTGATGTGCGAGAGAAGACTGATCACGGAACCGTCATCCTTCCAGGGCTTGCTGCACGGCTGCAAGGGGACGTCGAGGACGCAACCGGGCTTGATGTGATGATCGGTCCTCCTGATTCCGGGCGGATTCCTCAGTGGCTGGAATCGAAGTGGGAGAAGTGAGGGCGTGGCAGACGATCACTGGTCCCCCATATCGCCACCAGTGACTGGTACTGTCTCGACTGTGCCTGTACGTCCGGCACTCACAAATATCTATCAGCAAACGCTTTCAAATTCAAAACCTCAAAGTCCACCGCCTTCGGAATATCCCCTGCCTCGGTCAGCATCACATCAGAATCGCAGAGTGTAGTTGCTGTTATCGGGCAGTCCGGTACACGCTCAATAACTTGTGGTAAACTCAAGGTATGTGTTTAGCCCCCCTCGCCATAACCACCGCTCCACCCCACATTTCTTCCGGATCAATCTAAAACGCATTTTCGACCACAAAACTTCTATATTATAACAGCATTCCCATAGATCGATGTCCCGAGTATCTCTTATACCGGCAGCCCAAGCCACCCGAAGACTCCGATCATCTTCAGTCCCATGTACGCCATTACGACGATGAATACGTACTTAAGCTCCCTTGCAGGCAGTTTGTGAGCAGCCAGGACACCAACCTGTGCCATCGGGACACTTGTTGCAGCAAGCACGAGCCATGAACTCAGGTTCACATATCCGATCGAATACGCAGGAAGACCCTCGACTCCAAATCCGTTAATGATGTAACCGATCACTCCACCGATGCTCGTAAATATCATCAGCGCAGTCGATGTTCCAACTGCCTAATGCATCCTGAATTTGAGCGCAAGCACCATCACAGGAATCATCAATACACCGCCACCGATTCCGATAATCCCGGTCACAATACCAAGTGGAAAGCCCCACGCAGCCCAGAGAAGGGGACTATCCTTCGGCTCTTCCTCTATCTTTGGTGGTTTTGCAGTGAGCATCCTGATAGCGCCTGCAAGAATTGTAAGACCAAAGGCAACCATCAGCACTCTGCCGGGAAGTTGTGCCGCAATCGTAGCGCCGATCACTGCTCCGATCGCACCTGCAATACCAAGAACGATTCCAGCTCTCCAGAAGACCGCACCCTTCCTGCTGTGTCCAAAAGCACCACTCATTGCAGTCGGCAGCACAACAAACAGGTTCGTTCCGAACGCGACCTTGATCGCAACATCAGGAGGGACTCCCATCGCGGTGTATACCCAGTACTGCACCGGGATCATGATGAAACATCCACCGACGCCGAGCAGTCCGCTCGCAAACCCAACGCCGATGCCGGTTACGGCAAGTATAAGAATTGCTGCTGTCAGATCCATCAGCTCACCTCTTCACCACTAGAACAGGTCTTTCGGATTTTCTTATGACCTTCTCAGAGACAGAACCGAGAAGCATCTCCTCGACGTTGCTCTTCCCGTGTGAGCCGATCACGATCAGAGATATATCTTCTGTTTCAGCGATCCTGAGTATCTCCTTGAACGGCATGCCTCTTATGAGTCTGACATTCGCTTTTATGCCCGCGCTCGCAAGCTCCTCATTGATTGCATTCAGTTTCTCCTCTGCACTACTTCTCATCTCGTTTATGAGTTGTTCTTCATACTCTTCAACAGTCTCTCCGAGCCATGCTATGGTGGTGGATGCCGTCTCGATCTCTCGTTCATCGATCACATGAAGCACGATCACCTCCATGGTCCCGGCTTCTTTCAGTTCTTTGACGTACTCCAGAGCCTTCTTTGAACAATCAGAGAAGTCTGTTGGGTAGAGAATCCTTGTGAACATTCTGATCATACCTCCTTTGAATGGCAAACGTTATCTCTGATGTTTACCACTATTTCAATAATGCTTGAAACTCTACTTAAACCTTGCGGTTTCAAAGAGGTTTGAAATCATGGACGGGATTGAGATACCTGATTCGATCAGACCTGATTCGATCGGATGTGAACTGGAAGAGAAAGGCGGAATCGCGGGAATCGCAAAATCGCTGCCATCGGAATCACTGTCGCTTCCAATCTGCATCCTGCTCTGCCCGTACTCCAGGGAAAGCAGCCCTGCTCTTTGTTTGTGGGGCGGAGCATGGTACGCGGGGGCTTTCGGCTCACAGATCCCTTCCGCGACCTTATGTGTTGACTGCTGCTGCCTGCAGCACCAGAAGAGCATGATGCATGCCTCCTATGATCCGCCTCCCTGACACGAAACAACTCCTGATGTCAGACGACCGGACACCTCACCCCTTTTTGTACCCAGAAACAGCCTCCCTGAACCTCTGCTCACACTCCCTTACCGTCTTCCCCTCATAGACAATAACCTCTGCGATTCCTTCAATCCTTCCCAGTAACCTATCAGATTCAACATCCGGAACAAGCGAACCATAAAATCCCTCGTAGTAGAAAACCTTTCTCTTATTCGCTCTCCCCTCTATGAAATCCGATAATCTCCTATCTTCCGCTTCCTCAAGTTCCCTCTCCACATCCTCGATGGGAACAGCCCCCTCCACCTCTGATTCGATGTCCATCTCCCTCAATTTCCTGATCAGCCCCGAACCTCCTGCTTCTTCGAGTGGAATCATCCTCACCCCAAATTCATAGCCCCTGCCCAGCAACCATCTTTCTACAGCTTTGCAGACCACAGCGTCTGAGAACGGTTCTTCAACCACGATCACCCACTCTGTCAGGTCACTCTCCTCTTCCCCATCGATCACCAGCTGCTTCCTGCTCATCACCGTCCATGTCCAGTTCAGATGACAACGATCATTGAGATCGTCCTGATAGACATCAACTGACCATTCCTCTTCCCCCGGATCGATCTCTTCAGCATAATAGATGTCAAGGGTCTCATGACCTTCTCCCCAGAGCTCATCCATCGCTTTTTTCATCTTCTTATATGTCATAAACCTTTCAATTGATTCCACAGGACCCAGGGCTCCTATAAGATATCTTGAATTCCAGATAAACCTGAATCCGAGAGTGGCGGAATCAGTTTCCGCACATTCATGCAGCCGTTCTCCATACCATTCCCCGAGGTCTTCCAGAAACCTTTGATACGAATGTTTCTCTTCTCGCTCTGAGATATATCTCTGATAAAGGTCATGATACCATAAAACAAGTTTCTCCTGATTCAGGTCGTTCAGAAGCCTCTGTGCTTCCCCCAGACTATCGGTTATTCCCAGCAGAATACCCCTGCCCTCAACGATGTAGATGCTCTTCCCGATATCCTCCCGACATCTGCTGCAGAAGAGCTCTTCCTTTATGATCCGCATCTCCTCTGCGTGACCAATGCAATCCTTCGTACGAAATGTCTCCAATTGATTCTCAAACGCCTTAACCTGGACTGAATATATCTTCTCCTGACATACCGGGCATGTATACGCCCGATCAAAATAAATTGTATCAAATAGACCCATACTTTATAACCTCTTTATTTCATATCCTTGCTCTATTGGCCCTTTATAGCGAATATAGGGATGTTTCCAGCCGAAACAAGTATACTTAAGTAGTTACCTTCTCTGATATAATAATAGTTGTGCTCATGTTGCAATAATCCACTCGCCGTGTATCAATCATGCCGCTATCCTTTTGCAGCATGGTATCTCATCCCCTGCCTCACATCAGCCTGTTACCAGTACCTGGGTGCTGGGTTCAGTTCTGAGGTGGTGGCTAACCTTTCCCAAAGGCTTGGATTTTCACAGAGCTGTACGATTGAACTTTGCTCGGCACTCTCGTCGTAATCGTCTTATTTGAAGTGAAAAGAAACTCAAAACCATGGGTTGCAATAAAATCGTCTTCAGGTGAGATCTTCTCCGAGATTTGATTGATATCGATATCGATATCTTTAAACAATTTCCGACCTAACATACAGGTGTTAGATACTCAAACGGGAGAATCGCATGATTAAACTGAAAACTCCACTGGTCGTACTGAACTTCAAGACATATCTGGAAGCAACCGGCAAAAACGCCGTCCGCGTAGCCGAAATATGCAACGATCTCAGCAAAGAGACCGGGATATCAATCGTAGCAGTGCCACAACTGCCAGATATCCGTGCAGCGGCTGAGACCGGCGCGATTGTCTTCGCCCAGCACATCGATGGCATTGATGCTGGCAGCCACACAGGGCATGTGCTCGCGGAATCGGTACGCGACGCTGGCGCAATCGGGACGTTGATCAATCACTCCGAGCGCAGGTGCGGACTTGCCGAGATCGATTCCGCGATTCAGGCGGCACGTCGCGTCGGCATCACAACGATCGTGTGCAGCAACAATATCGCAACCGCGAGGGCTGCTGCCGCGATGAAACCCGACTTCGTCGCGGTCGAGCCGCCGGAGTTGATCGGCACCGGAATACCGGTATCAAGCGCGGATCCGGACGTCGTGACAGGTTCTGTTGATGCGGTCAGTGAGATCGATCCGGATGTTCGGGTGCTCTGCGGCGCGGGCATATCAAAGGGTGAGGATATGCGGGCGGCACTGGAACTTGGAACAGTGGGCGTTCTGCTCGCATCAGGAATCATCCGTGCGTCCGACCCGAAAGCAGCCCTCGTAGACCTGATAAGCGGGATCAAGTGACCTGACGCATGTACTGACGCCTGATGCGACGGATGGTTGCCTCCTTCCAAAACCAAAGCCGCAATTCACAGAAACTCGATGTCGTCATCGACAGGCTCGGTCATGACGCTCCCGTCGTACGCATCGATCATGACGCTGTGCCTTCTGCCCCTGACCTCCCAGACCGGCAGATAGACCAGTTCCGTACTGATTTCGATGTCCCCCGCCCCCGGTTTTATGGTCCGGTTCTCAGTTATTATGGTGTCGCCGGATTTATTGGTGAATGTTATCGTCTTTTTATTGCTCTCGATTGCGTCGCCCATCAGCATCCTTTCGACTTCGTCTTTCGTCACGATCGCGCTTTTTATCTCATAATTCTGTTGAGCGATCGATATCTGATCCTGCACTTCACCTACCCGCTCGTGCTTCCGGCTATTCAGGGCGTTGATCGCTCCTGCGCCTTCGGATGATATCGTCACACTCTTTGCCTTGTATTGGTAGTGCCCATCGACGACACATTTATAATTCCAAAATGGTACAAATTCGAGGATACTATCTGTTATTCCGCTGACGAACCCTTTCGCGGTCACAATCGCCTGTTTTTCATCCACACGTATCGGTGCGCACCGTATCGTCAGAACCTCCCGCGAGTCCTCGATCGCTGGAACGGCACCGATTCCGGGCAGTGGTGACACTGGCGTCGGTGGCAGTGTCGGCATCGGCGTTGGCGCCAGAGTTGGCGTTGGTATTGGTATTTGTGCTGGTGGTGGCACTGGTGCCGGTGTTGGTGACAGTGCTGGCGCTGGCGCAGCACGCTGATGCGTCCTCTCACGCACCTCCAGAAAATCGTGATGAGTGCCCTCCGCCTCCGCAAGAACCGCTCTTCCGATGCGGCTCTCGACTTCGGCGCGATCCCAGACTCTGATCTTGTACTGATCCGCGAAGAACTCCATCCACTCGGTGACCCTGTCTGATATGAAGAGAGCGTCATGCGCTACGCGTGTCCTGTGTCCGGGTGCCTCGTATACCCCGCGTACCCTGTGCGCTCCGTGTGCGGCGTCTGCAAAATTCCGCAGATCGTCTTCGGTCAGCCCATACCGGATGAACGTCTCATGTCCCCCCCTCTTCGCAACCAGATCGACCCCGGTGTACTCAGATCCGGCTGCTACGTCATACTCCTGCGATTTCAGGATATTTTCGACGATCTCAAACAGGATGTTCTTATTCATGGCATCTCCTACGTTTTATTTCTCGTATCATGAATCATGAGCAGTTCACGGAGACTTGCGTCTTCCATCGGACGCGGTATCGTTTTTCGCTCGCAGTTCATGATCGCTCTTGCGAGCCGCCGGTACACCCCCGCGATAGCAGAGTCCGGTGCCTTCTCGATTACCGAGAACCCATCCCGTTCGCAGTCCTGTACGATATTGTCCTTTGGGATGAATGCCACGAGTGTGCTTCCGATTCCCGAAGCAAATTCGGTTATGATCTCCTCTTCTCTCGGAACATTCCTTGAATTGCAGATTACGCCGCTCAAAGGCATATTCAGCTTTAAAAGCCCTTTGCAGATGTTGTTAGCGGCGTAAATCGGCATGTATTCGCCGGAGGAGAGAATGTACGCCTCGCTGACGAGTCCTTTCTGGATCGGCGCGGAAAACCCGCCACAGACGATGTCGCCGGGCACGTCATAGATCACGAGATCGCTCTCTGTTAGCACAGATGTAATCTTCGTAAGTGCTGTGACCGCAACGATAATTCCTCTGCCCGCGCAACCAACGCCGGGTTCGGGTCCGCCGACCTCAACGCATCTGACGCCCTTGTAGCCTTCGTAAACGACGTTCTCCTCGTTGAGATCGACCTTCTGCCGTATCAGGTCCATCACCGTCGGAATCCGCCGCCCGTTAAGAAGCGTGATCGAGGAATCGCTCTTCGGATCGCATCCGATGATCGTGACCGAGTAGCCCTCGTCTGCACATGCTGCTGCTACGTTTGAGGCGGTGCTGGACTTCCCGATCCCGCCTTTGCCGTAGATCGCTATTCTTCTTGCTCCGGACATACACTCTCAAGCGCGGCTATGTATAGCTGATATGCTGTGATCAGGCCAGTCATTTTGTCAGGAAACGATCCGACAAGCTCGTGAAACGCTTCCAGATATGCCTCTTCTTCCGGAAAATCGTCTTCTTTCAGTTCGGATATCGATCTGGTGTACTCTGAAAATTCGTCTTCGCTTGCATGCACAGCGTCCCTCAGTTCGGTCAGGGTGGTGTCTGTATCCATATTCGGTACGTCTGCCGCCATAGTACTTAATGATAGTCTATTAGTAGTATCGCAATGATTTAATTTATAACTACGATACTATGTCCTACGAATGTAAAATACCTGAAGTCTGCCACCCTTGTATTTCTCGTTTCTCGTTTGGAAACTGTTGGGTTTTGGAGCCATCAGAACGCGTGGAATCGTATGGCGGAACGATAAATTGCAATACACAAGCCCCGCACCCAAGTGCAGGGTTCGTGACTTAAGACCGGAGCGGAGTGGGAAAAGTAAGGGGTGATTGAGGTTCAATCAGAAGGCTATATGTGAATCCGGTTTGAATATAGATCGATAAGCAAAACGAAGAGTGAATGAGATTATGGGCGCAATCAAACAAATTGTGAGAATACCGAAAAATCATAAGATCGGGATAAAAATTCCTCATTATGTGCCTGAAAATGAGATGGTGGAGGTGATCTTAATTATTAAAAAAATGCCAGATAGTTTCAAACAAAAGATTGAAGAGTTAAAAGAAGCAGTAAGAGATGATCTTTTTCTTGATGACCTTGTGGATGTATCTGAAGATTTCATGACTGTTGATTCGGAAGGATGGGCATAAGAATGGAGTATAAATGGCATATATTCATTGCTGATCTTGACCCGGTAATTGGTTCCGAACAGGGAAAGACCCGTCCTGTTCTTGTGATAAGCGAGGAAGAGATAAACCAAATTTTGCCGGTAGTGAATGTCCTCCCTGTAACTTCAAGAAAACCGGGTAGGAGAATTTATCCCAATGAGGTTTTAATACCTGTCAAAATCGGAGGACTTTATAGGGAGTCTATCGTGCTTTGTTATCAGATTAGAACACTCGATAAGAGGCGTCTGATTAGAGAGATAAATATAATCAAAGATTTTGAAGCACAACAGGAGATAATTGATGCTTTGTGTTTTCAATTGGGGATTAGCAGATAAGATTCTGCAATCTACCCACTACAGTGTTTGTTTCGTTGAGCTTGCACTTCACAAATAAACGCTCGTGCCACAAACCCCCAACCGCTGACGATTGCGATCCCAGTCTACAGCCGTATCTTCCCCTTGTGCTTCGCGTACGTCGCGTAATCGACGTAGCGCTTCTCAGCGAGCAGATCAGAGACACTCGGCGCACCGTTCCGTATCTCATCCAGTCGGTCGGTCACGGTCAGGCTGAACGCATCGCTTCCTGCACCCGATCCAAACGACGTGACAAAGATCCGATCGCCTGCCGCCGCGATGTCAAGAGTTGCGGCAAGACCGATCAAGCACGACGCCGAGTATGTGTTTCCGAGCGTGGTTACGACGAGTCCCGGTTCGATCTGGTCGGCTGCAAACCCGAGGGTCGCTGCAACGCGTCTCGGGAACTTGCCGTTTGGCTGGTGGAATACGGCATAATCGTAATCAGTGGGAGTCGTGTCGAGTTTTTCCATCAGCCCCCGCGCCGCGGATAGGATGTGCTTGAAGTACGCGGGGTCGCCTGTGAACCTGCCGCCGTGTTCCGGGTATGGCATGCCCTCCCTGCGCCAGAAATCCGGCGTATCCGTTGTGAACGAGAGCGTGTCCTCGATCTCCGCAACAAGCGAGTCCTCAGAATCGCCGATCACGTACGCTGCGCCACCCGCTGCCGCTGTGTATTCGAGCGCGTCACCTGGCGCTCCTTGCGCAACATCCGCGCCTATCGCAAGCCCGAGATCGATCATGTCCGACTCGACCATGCCCATACACGTCTGAATCCCCGCGGTTCCTGCCTTGCATGCGAACTCGAAGTCCGCAACCGTCAGGTTGGGCGCTGCACCGATTGCGTCGGCAACGATCGTTCCCGTTGGTTTCACGGCATAAGGATGGCTCTCTGATCCAGTGTAGATGGCTCCGATGCGGGACGGGTCGATTTCGCCTCGCTGGATCGCATTTCTCGCTGCTTCCACCGCAATTGTTGCAGTATCTTCATCGAGGTCCGGAACCGACTTCTCCTGCACACGGAGTCCACCAGCGATCCCCTCTGCGTCTGCATTCCAGACCCTTGCGATCTCGGAGACCTTGATTCGATAACGCGGTATGTACGCCCCATAAGTTACGATTCCAACCGTCATTTGGGTTCACCAGAGATATCTGTTCCCTTGAGGTACTTAACGGTTCGGTTTTCGAGGTTGTTTGGCACATAAGATTCGGATAGTTCTCTGCTTGCGCATGATCGGTCTGGCAGGAATGGCAGCCGGAAATTGTCAGGGGCAGGAGGCGTCTTCCACATCATCCGGCTATATCGGCAACACGATGAATTGATTTGTGACAGACTGACACATATACAACAAATTGACATGTATAACATAATATAAATGATAAAACGAAAGGTTTATATGGGAAGTTGATCACAAACATGCAGAAACTGATAGACCAGAACCTAAGAGGTGAACCAAGTGAATAGACCGAACAAACTGACGATTGCGCTTGTAATCGCAATCACAGCGATGGCTGGAGTGGCATTCGCGGATTACACTCAGCCCGACACATCCAAGACGCTTGTAACTGTCAATGGAAGTGGTGCATTCGAGATTGCAATCACGACCGACCATGCAAACGAGACACACAGAATCGAATTCGACACGAACAACAACAGCGTTGTTGCGAACCTGACCGGAAACGGCGTTGACACCGGGGAGATGAATGTTACCGGCAATGGCACATGGATTCCGGAATCTGCCGGCACCTACAACTTCACACTGAACGTGAGTCTGTTACCAGACGCGAGTCCCGGTGCCGAGTACCCGGTATACGTCAAGGACGTTATCGTCGGCGAGGAGAATGAGACGTTCCTCTCCAGCACAACCGCATCGATCACGGCTGCTTTGTATGTGCCCACCGTGCCGGAGACAGCAACGATCGTCCTGATCAGCATCGGCGTGATCGGTCTGATTGCGGTTGCTGGGATAAAGAAGTAGATTTTTGAGGAGAGATACATGCACAAACGAACATTGATACTATTTCTGTCCTGCCTGCTCGTACTGACAGGACATGCGCTCGCTGAATATGACATCGTGACCGTTGACCCGTCGATGCAGGAGATCACAATCGCATCGCCCGGAGTATACACGATCACGCTGGAGACTGATGTCTGCGAGACTCATACGATCTCCTTTGATACGCATAGTTCGGAGATACTGGCGACGCTGTCAGGACCTGATGGCGTTGACACCGGTTCATCGAGCGAGACCGGCAGCGACACATGGATTCCGGCATCTGCCGGCACATACGACTTCACACTGACAGTGACACCGCAGTCGGGTGCCGTGGTCGGCAGTGAATATATCGTCGAAGTGATAGACGACGCAACCAATGGCCACCATGTGGAAGGCGGTGTCACCGCAACAGTGATTCCGAAAGCCCGGACGAACGAGAACAATAACGATCGCGGAAACGGCGGAGGGAATCATGGCAGTGGTGGCGGCACGTATCCGCCAACCTCAACACCGACACCGACACAGACGCCAACCCCAACGGGATCGTCATCGAATACGGCGCCCACCCCAACCCCAACACTGACTCCAACGCCGACCCAATCGCCGTCCCCGACCCCAATATCAGGAGATGATACCAAACCCGGGCTATTGCAGACGCGCCCATTCGCACTGGGATTCGGACTGCTGTTTGTGATAACAGCGCTGCTCGCACTTGCATACTTCCTGCTCAGCAGGCACAGGTGAGATTAAAAAGAAGAGTCAAACGTTTGAAGATGCCGCACTGGTTCTCCGAGGGGAATCTACTCGACCGCCGCGTAGTAGTATTCCCCGCTCGCCTTCTGCTCCCGGTCCAGCCTTGAACCGGGCTTGTTTATTCTTGGTCTCCTCGTCTCATTGTCGCGCCTGAATGTGATATCGAGATTTTTCAGGAATCGGTTCATCCCCTCGCGGAGCCCAAACGGTCCGAAGACCTCTCCGTGTACGGCTGGCTCGCCCTCGAAGACGAGCAGCCGATCGCTTATGAGGTCGATCATGTAGATGTCGTGGTCGATCACGATCGCTGTTTTGTGCCTGTTCTCAGCAAACCGCCTGATAGCGGACGATGCCGAGACCCGCTGCTCGACATCAAGATGCGCGGATGGCTCGTCCAGTATGTACAGATCAGCGTCCCTTGAGAGACATGCTGCGATCGCGACCCGCTGGAGTTCGCCGCCGCTGAGGTCTGGTATCTCCCGTTCCATCAGGTACCTGAGCTGGAGCGGGTTTATGATCCCGGTCTCGTAGTAACTGGTATTAACATCCCTTGTGATGCTCCGCAGGAAGTCGCAGACCCGAATCCCTACGTCGGGCTTGATGTACTGCGGTTTGTACGAAATCCTGATCTCTGTGGAGATTTTGCCTGTCGTCGGCTCTTCCACGCCGGCAAGCAGTTTTGCAAAGGTGCTCTTGCCGATTCCGTTCGGACCGACTGCGCCTACGACCTCGCCTTCCCGCAACTCGCCGCCTGCGACAAAAAGCGAGAAACCGCCTGACCCACCGCCCTCCCCCCTGTTCTCATTTCCGTTCTCGCCACCCCTCTCGTTCCTGTTCTCGCGCACACTCTCGTACGTCTTCCCGAACTCCGGAAACGTGAAGAGCACAGAAATGTCCTTCACAGATCTGGGCGCACGCACCTCAAATTCGATCGATTCGGTTCTGATCCGCACGTTCTCCTCCGGCAGAAACCCGCGCAGGTACTGGTTGATCGCCTGCCGCACCCCTTTCAGGTGCGTAATCACGCCGAATCCGCCTGGCTCGCCATACCCGATGTGCACAACGTCCGCGAGCAGATCGAGAATCGCAAGATCGTGCTCGACCACCAGAACCGCACTATCCTTTGCAAGCTCCCGTATGAGGATTGCTGCACGGATGCGCTGGTAGATGTCGAGATACGGGCTTATCTCATCGAAAAAATAGAAATTAGCATCTCTGGCTGCACATGCTGCGATTGCGACCCGCTGGAGTTCGCCGCCACTGAGATCCGCAATCCCCCTATCGAGAATGTGTTTGATCTCGAGTTTTGCGACCAGATCATCGAGCTTTCCGCGTTCGTCAACGCTCTTCAGTAGTTCCGATACATTACCCTTGAAGACCTCTGGAATCCGATCTACGTACTGCGGTTTCTGTGATAACTTAATCTTGCCCTGCGAAACCTTCTTCAAATAATCCGAAAGCGAGGAACCAGCGTAATACTTGAAAATTTCACTCCATTCCACGCCTTCGTCGATTCCGAGATTTGGTTTCAGGTTTCCTGAGAGGATGTTTACTGCTGTCGTCTTCCCGATCCCGTTTGGTCCGAGTATGCCGATCACTTTTTCGTGCTGCGGAATGGGCAGCCCGAAGAGCACGAATGCGTTTTTTCCGTACCTGTGCGTCGGCTCGGAGAGAGTTTCAGGAAGCGAGATGATCTTTATCGCCGCAAACGGACATTTGTTGACGCAGATGCCGCAGCCGATGCAGAGCTCCTCTGAAATCACCGGCTTCTTTCCAACGATTGAGATCGTCTCGTCGCCGGTCCGGACGCGTGGACAGTACTTCATGCATTCGAGCGAGCACTTCACAGGCTGGCATCGATCCTGATTCAGTATTGCAATTCTCATGGGTTGTGGCGTATCATTGATTCGATGCGGTAAAAATGCTTGGTGGCAGCCCCGCGGAAAATTAAGGTAATGGTATATATCATGTCGCACAAGTATGCACCAATGAAACGACTTACGCTGCTCGTAATCGCATCTGCGCTCTTAATGACCTCCTGTGCATGCGCAGCATACGGACCGTACCACACCGACGCTCCTGCACTCGTTGCGAATCTATCCCAGCAGATTCCATATCCTGCGCAGCCTGGTGAGGAGGTGACGCTGGTCGTCAAGACCACGAACGTAGGAGATGAGCCTGCTAAGAATATCGTCTGGTATCTGGACGTGAAAGAACCGTTTGAACTGAAAGATGTCGATGGAGAGACTCTGCCTGAACTGCGATCTGGCGAGACCGCAAATACCGAGTATTATCTGACTGTTGATCCTGATGCACGATCCGGCGAGTACATAATTGACCTGAATATCACATACAGCGGGGATTTTGACAACGAGTATCTCATAACCAAGAGCACGGTTGAGATCACGATTCGGGTGATGGGGCATCCGGACCTCGTGTTACTGGATGCGGATGTTCCAAAAGCAGATCCTAAATCTGAGTTTGATGCAAAGTTCACGATTAAAAATGTAGGAACAGGACCTGCAAAGAATGTAAAGGTTTATTTTGAAAATCAGACCAGCATCCTACCGAGGATGTCCATCTGCTACATCGACACGATCGAACCAGGCGAGATTGTAGTCATCGAATCGAGTTTCTTCGTCGATACCACCACGCCATCCCAGTATCTACTGCCGATCACGATCAGATACGAGGATGAGGTGCATGAAGCGCAGCCAGTACAGTCCTATTC
>JAGGRW010000193.1 GCA_021159385.1 Methanosarcinales archaeon | reverse complement strand
GTTAACCACCATAAGGACGCTAACATCAGAGTGCATACATTTCTTTGCATTACAGGACTGCTTTTTTACAGATACTTAGCCTACCGGTGCAACACATTTCACATAAGTCTGAAACGCCTTGTGAGGGAGCTGGATGGGATCCGTATTGCGCTTGCGAAGGATAGCGCGGGTGGGCTTGGGCTTGGGTTGGTGGTCGAGGAGATGAATTCGACACAAGCCAGGTTGTTCTCCCATCTGAATCTCGGGAAATTTATTGCAGGATAGCGAAATCGGTATCGAGGGGGTTAATGTTTTGGTGGGGACTATGTGGATGAGGGATTAGGCTATCGATTTTTCGCATATGTTTGAAAGTCAAGTAAATATCCTGCCGACACACCCATCAAACCGCAAAATGGTGGTTTATCAGCCAGACTCCACGCATCTACAACCGATATGGTTGTATCGCAGATTACAACTTTTACGATTGTATCACAGATTACAACCAACATAGGTTGTTTTTATATGTTGATTGTGAGCATCCATTACAGCTTACAGGCAAGCCGCAACAAACGCCTCAGCAAACCCCAGATACGAGCACGCATGGAGGTGCGCATATCCCGCAAGCGTCTTCTCGACCATGATCCCGTCCCAGCCGTCTCTGATCCCGACCCCACGCGTAAGCCGGATCGCAAAGACCGTGTCGTCGGGAATCTCGGTCACCCTCGAATGATGGAACTCGTGCCCCCGGAAGGAGTTGCCAGCGCCCCCGATCGGCGTATCCGTCGTGAACGAGCCGATATTGTAGCTCACGACCTTGCCACCCATCTCAACTGTTACCGGGATTGCGCCGACCATCTCAAAAGTCTCGCCGGACATCCCGTGCATGTCGCGCTTTGTTGCGATCCGCTCTGCAAGGTACATGAGCCCGCCGCACTCGCCGTATATCGGCATGCCATCCGCTGACGCCCGCCTGATGCTGCGTCGCATACTCTCGTTTGCCTCAAGTTCCCCTGCGAAGAGTTCAGGGTAGCCGCCGCCGATGTAGATGCCGTCTACCGGGGGAAGCGCAGCATCGTGCAGCGGGCTGAAATAGACGACCTCTGCGCCGTGCAGCTCAAGGAGGTCGATGTTGTCCCTGTAATAGAAATTAAACGCCTCATCGAGAGCAATACCGACTCTGACCGGATCGCGGGCAGCCGTCCCGGAGACCCCGGAAGCGCGGGCAAAGATTGTGGGTTCCGGAACCGTTAGCGGTTCAGCAGTCCCTGCTATCTCAACCAGTCGCTTGAGGTCGATATTTTCCGAAACGATCCGCGTTATCTTCGAGATGCGTTCCCGAAACTCATGTGACTGCCGGTCCTCGTGCACAGGAACGAGGCCCAGATGCCGCATCGTGAGCCCCATCTCCTCGTTTCTGGGAACTGTTCCGATGACAGGCAGCCCGGTGTAGTGCTCGATTGCAGTTATCGCCTTTTCGGCGTGCCTGCCACCTCCGATCTTGTTTAAGATCACCCCTCTGATGTCAACATCCCGATCGAATGCCGCATAACCCATGGCGACTGCTGCTGCACTTCGTGTGATGCTTCGTGCATCGATTATCAGGATAACAGGACATTTCAGGATCTTCGCGATCTGCGCCGTGCTCCCGATGTCGCTTAATCCCTCGAATCCCTCGTACAGCCCACGCACCCCTTCCACGATGGCTAAATCAGTTTTTTCTCCAGTGAGCGCGTGTGAAAACGTCTCAAGAACAGATGCCTCAGTCATCAGGTAGCCGTCAAGGTTCCGAGAGGCGCGCCCGCACACGAGCGTGTGATAGCTCGGGTCGATGTAGTCGAGACCGACCTTGAACGGCTGCACAGCAATTGTTCTCCGGAGCGCAGCCATGATCCCGGTGCAGATGGTGGTCTTTCCCGCGGACGACCGGTCTGCGGCGAGAAGGACTCTGGGGGTGTCGATTGTTGGCATCGAGGGTTCTGTTGGTGTTCGGGGGGGATCAGACTTTTGGTCTGATTGGTCTGGTTGCTCTGGTTGCTCTGGTTGATTGGTTAGACCCGGGCGCAATATGAGTCAAACGGGAATTTAACCGCAGAGTGCGCGGAGAGACGCGGAGGGGGGGTACAACGAATGCGAGTGGATCGGCGGGAACGACGGGATGTGCCGATCGGAGGTGGTGGGTGTGGCTGCGGTGATCGTGATGCTCGTACGCGCAGGCACGGCGGCTGACAATAATATCACAACGCGTCCGCGAACGCGACCGATAGTGTTACCGCGAATACGACTGAGCAAGATCGTACGGAGAGCCGGAGTGTGTCGATACCGTTCGAGAGACAGCCGTTCATTGAGGATCGGTAACACTGAATGGATTCAACGCAACCACAATCGACTGCACTGCACAACATGAAACAAAAGACTAATGCCATCTCGCCCTGATAACTCTTGAGGTGCCCCATGAGAACAGACGTAACCGTAAAACGGGTCGGCATAATCGCCAGACATGACGAACCCGCAGCAATCGGACTGGCTGGGCGGATATGCCGGCATCTCGAATCGAGGTCAGCGGAATTGGGAATCGAGGAGGTCGTATTCGACGACGACACCGCTTCAGGACTCGGGGTTACCGGGACTCCCATCGAGGAGATGCGTGCAGATCTCGCAATCGTCGTCGGGGGCGATGGCACGATCCTCCGCACCATCCAGAAGCTGCGGACGCAGATACCGATTCTGGGGGTCAATTTCGGGCGAGTTGGCTTTCTCGCTGATGCGACGCCAGAGAACGCGCTTGCAATGATCGATGAGGCACTGGCTGATTTCAGGGTCGAGGAGCGGATGCGGCTTGCGATTCACATCAACGGAAAACTCCTGCCCTGCGCAACCAACGAAGCAGTGATCGTGACGACCGCGATCGCAACGACGCCACCGGCAAAGATGTTTGCGTTCCGCATCCTTGTCGATCGTTACGAACTCGACCGCCTGCGCGCAGACGGAATCGTCATCGCAACACCAACAGGTTCCACCGCTTACGCAATGAGCGCGGGTGGTCCGATCGTCGATCCTACTGTTGGCTGCGTCATAATCGTGCCGCTTGCGCCGTACAAGCTCTCGTCAAGGCCCTGGCTCGTCTCCGATGAGAGCACGGTCACAATCGAGCCGATACACACATTCAAGGATGCGGCTATCGTGATCGACGGGCGACACACAGAGCCGGTCCACGCAGGTGATGCCATTGTGATCACAAAGGCGGACGAGCCCGCGCTCTTTGTTACGACCGGCTGGCGGTTCTACGAAAAAGTGCGAAGCAAGCTCTGACCGGAGTTGACACGCGTAACATCTCAAGCAACCCAGCTAAGCGACTCCCAGCTCCCCGATCATCTCCGCAAGCCGCTGCAGAACCTCTTTTCGCATCCCCTCAACAAACTTGATGCTCCCGACGACGAGATGCCCGCCGCCGTTGACGCCAGCACCAGGAAGCTCATTGTGCAGATCCCTCACCATCTGCGGGATATTCATGGCAACGCCACGCGACCTGATCACCGCAAAGTCAGGACCGTAGCCGATTGTCACCACCGGATCGTCCGTCTTCTTGCAGATTCTGTCGTGAATCTCGCCGGACGTCTTTCCTGGCGGCGGGAACGTGAACTTGTGCGCAAAGTGCTCAAGATCGATCACATTCAGTGATGTGTCATTCGGAAGCCTCTGCGTACGTACGTGCGGCATCGCAGCTTCCAGCTGGGCGTCGATTGCGCTTCTTGCCTGCTCGCACAGGAGTTTTACGAGTTTTCGATGGCGGTCGAGCGATCCGAAGTTGAGGATGTCGTTCAACATGCCTCTGCCGTCCTGAAACTTCAGCCAGAACGCAGCGTAATCGAGTGCGAGTGCGATATCCGAGAGATCGGCGACGCTGTAACGGTCAGAGACGAGCTTGATGAACTCCTGCGCCTCGACCGCTTCAGACCGATCGCCGAGAGCGGCTACCGCCGGAAGGTGCTTGATCTCATCCGTTATGTCAGGATTTATCATGCGTGCGACCTCTGTGCAGAGCATTCCTGCGGTCAGCCCGAAATCACCGCCCACCAGGTACGGATTCACGTGCCCGCAGAGATATTCGTCCACGACCGCGTCCGGATGATGGTGGTCGATCACGAGAACGTCGAGTCCATAAGCCGTGGTGTACTGGTACGCGGGCACGTCCTCCTCTGTTGATCCGTTGTCAACGATCACAAGGAGCGGCAGGTTCTGCCCGTGCCGCGCCTGATCCGCGAGCGCAAAGCAGAGGTCTCTCACGATATCGGTCATCTCGTAGAACGGCGCCTTCGACGGCGATCTCCGGTAAAAATAGTACTCCGCCTCGGTTCCGCCGACCTCCCGCATCATCGGGAGAATCGCGCGTTCGATCGCTATCGCCGCGGTCATGCCATCGGCGTCGGCGTGGTGTTTGAGCACGATCGGCTGGGACGAGAATATCGCTCTGCGGATCCGTTTTGCAGCCGCCATCATATCCCTCTTGAGTAGGGGGAGGAGGTCGCTCTCGATCAGAAAATCGATATCATGAGGCTCTGATCTGGCGTCGAGCGATTCCTCGATGCGGCTCTCAATCTCTGCCGCTTCGCGTCCGGAAAGCCGACTCATAGCAGCAACCTCGACCTGAACGTCCTGATTTCGTATCGAGACCTCCCCTGTCACCTTCACGATCGCGTCCATCTCGATCTCCGGGTACGCACGCTCGCCGGCACGCTCGAATGCGGCGCAGACGAATGTCCCGGATTCGTCGAGTACGGTAAATATCGTAGGTCCTGCCGTCTGCTTTACGTGAATCATAACCCCTGCAGCAGAGATCGTCTTTCCAACGTGCTTTGAGAGGTCAGAACTCACGCATCTCGGAAAGTCCTTCGTAACTTCCACGATCTCGTAACTTTTGAGCTTTCGCGGGATCAATTCGAGGTTTCCGTTCGTTTTTATGTTTTTCAGCTGTACGTGGACCGTATCTCCGGAGTTAACCTCAAAATTCAGATTGCTGATGTGAATCAATCCACGCAACTTCTTGTTCAGATCAACGAATGCGCCAAAGTCCACGATTCCATTGACGACTCCTTCGTACACCTCGCCTACCTGAAGGTCGTTCGCGTCGCACAGATCGTCGAGGCGGTAGAGAGACGGCTCTCTTCTGCATTTCTCGCAGGTGTCGCCGTCTCCATTGAATGCCGATCCGCAGACTTTGCACTCTTTAATCTCCCCGTAGCCGTCGCATTCACGGCATTTTTCAGTCACCCTGACGACTCCGGTGCCTTCGCAGATGGGGCAGGAGCCGCCGAGTGCCTGACTCAGCTGTTTCTCGGATAATTCGCTCAGGTTGATCGATTTCGCCTTTCCGGTGCCCTTGCAGGCGGTGCATTTCTTCTCGTCGAGCACGATCACTCCGCTGCCGCCACATGCCTTGCATGATGCCATACTAATCGATTGTGGGGCATCGGATTTATCAGTTTCCTGCGTCGGAGTCGGAGCTGGAGCAGGGCGGTGATCGCCGACCAGACGCCAGATCGTCTCGGGTATGCACAACTACCACCAATGTGTGGCGCTATCGATCTGCAAAGCCGTGCATGCCATCAATCGCAGATTGAGGTTTTTTGCATAACACCGGATTCGCCTAAAGACTCTGCATGATATTTGCTGGTTCTGCTGTTTTCTGTGGTCACTGACGATAGCCCCCCATCGGCGTAAAAACAGAGGTTTCTCCACGTCGTCGGTGTAACCGACCGTATACGGCATTACAAAGGACGGATGATGATCTTGGCACGCCTGCGCACTCTGCGGTCATTTTTCTTGCCAGAAAGTACATAACCGCAATCGTGAGGCTAATCAAAACCAAACCGGAGCGAAGGAAGGGGTATGGGGCTGGTGCGATTCGAACGCACGATCGACGGGTCTCTCCGAACCCTCGTTGGCACGAGAAGAGCATAATCAGTGCTCCAACGGTTCCTCACACGCCAGCCCCGTCGAGCCGGCATCAGTAGACCCGTTGTTCATCATTTGTCCGCTGGAGCCCGTCGCCATACCTGGCTAGGCCACAGCCCCGCGTGGGCCCGATGCGATTCGAACGCATGATCCCCGCCGTGTAAAGGCGGTGTCATAACCGGCTAGACCACGGGCCCCGGCAGAGTGACTATTGGAGTCGGGTAACATAAAATATTCGGTCGCAGTGAGCAGTCGACCCGTATGGCGGTCGGTGCTTCTGCTGCCGGTGGCATCCGGATCACGAGTCCCGAGTCCGGATCCCTGATCTCAGTTGAGTCGCGAGATCGTGCGAGACCATGATGTAGCAATTTGACATGATAATCTTAAATTTGATGAGAAAACGATACCTTTATATACTTTGGAGTAACGATGTGGTGCGTACAACCATTGCATCGGTGTTGTGCACAGGAAAGGGGCCGCGCCGATCGCAAATCTGAAAAGAGGTGATTAAATGAACAAGAACGACATAAGCGAAATGAAAAAGATTCAGCCAGCTGTAATCTCTGCTATCGCTACCGAATCGGGCATGTCAAAAGATGACCTGCTGGGACTGAACAGAAAGCTATCCGAATGGATGAACGAGACCGAGATAACCAACCTGACTGACGTGATCAAGATATGCAAAGCCAGATATGACATAGAGTCGTTTATGGTAGGGGTTTTGATATCAAGTGTGATCATGCGCAACACAATAGATATCCATTTCAAGAAGATCTACGATCGACAGAACACACACATGCTCTACTCGAATGCGGAGATGGAGTTTCTCTGAATCTCCGAATCAGATCGCCACGCCACGCCTGTCGCATATCCCAAAAAAGATGCGTCCGCCCGGATATGCGATGGGCAACCCCAACACCTAAATTTCAGATTCCTGCTTTTATCACGGACGGTATGCACGAGAGCGCAGAGACCGGTCGTCTGCGCAGCATGAACCGCATAACCCGAAATGCCTTTGAGATCGGCGTTCCGGTGCCAATGATCCGGTTGACGTCCGCACCGGCAAACAGCCCGACAAGCCGGTCGATATCCTTATCATCCATCTTTCGCATGGCTTCAAGAGCAGATCTCCCGAGATTGTACTCGCTTTTGAATTCTTTCTCCCAGAGACGCTGGTATCCGGACAGCTCCTTTTTTGAGGTATTTGACGTGACAATCGCCTTTGCCGCAACCGTTCCGCAGATCTCGCCCGCCCTCATGCCATAAGCGATTCCCGACTGCCCGGCTGCGCCACCTGCGACCATGATCCTGTCAGCCACGATCTCGTTTGGGATCGTTGCGATCGGATCGCCGCCCGTGTGCTTTCTTATGATCTTCAGGTCGGAGATATTCTTCTCTTTTTTGAATCGCGCAAGCCACAGATCGAAAAATCTGGAAACGTCCTGCCCGTGCCTCCTCACAAATATCCCGAGATTCGCACGGTCGCCGCCGCACGGAGAGTACGTAGCCTTCCACCCAGGGGCGAAACTCCCGATATAGTACTCGAAATGGTCAGGCTCTCCGATTCCGTCTGCTTCCACTTCTGCCTCGATCGCCCACGCGATGTCGTGCGGGTATTTCGTCGGATGCAGTCCGGCAAGTGCGGATAGGTTGGAGACGATGCCGTCTGCGATGATCACAATCTCTGAGCTGAACGTACCGTCCGATGTGCTGACTCTGATGTGTCTGTCCTTTCTGATGATGTTATGGGCGGCGACACCGGTTCTGATGTCCACGTTGTGCTTTATCATGTCTCTTGCATGGTATTCGTCGAACTTCTTCCGGTCGATTACGTATCCGGGGGTTTCAACAACGATCCTGCCCCCCGCTGGCGATACGATCTCCATTCCAGCCATCTCGCGCATGACGTACTCCGGGTGGATGATCTCGCTCGTCCGATCGAACATCCCGTCGAAGAACGTGTTTGCCGGGTGCGGGGGATCGCCTATCCCGGCTTTTCGTTCCAGCAGGATAATGTCAATCTCCTGTTCCGCAGAAGCAATCGCTGCGCTGATCCCTGCGGGGCTTGCTCCGATTATGATAACGTCGGCGTCAGTGCCCATCTCGAAAACCATCCCTGTCTGCGTATTTTTCTATCAGATCGCCAAGCTTTGAGCCGCGTTCGTACCAGCGGTTCAGCACATACTGCGGGTAGATCGGGAGGCGCTCCCTCTGCCTGATATTCCCGAGCGTCTTCGCAAGATCGGATATCCGGGGCCACTCAGCTTCAGGATTGATCCAGTCGATCGTGTATGGTGATATTCCACCAAGGTCAGATGCGCCGCACCGGATCAGATCAGGAAATCCGGTAAGGTTCGGCGGCACCTGAATCGCAACGTCGTCGGGCAGTATTCTGCGCGCAATTGTCACGACGTCGATCATCTCCTGATGCGAGGGCTCAGGGCAGTTTGCCATCTCCGTATCCGGTTTCGGTGCGAACGGCTGGATTATCACCTCCTGGATGTGCCGGTACCTCTGATGCAGGTCTCGCACTACCTCAAGCGTTTGCTCACGGTCCGCCATGCTCTCGCCGATTCCTATGAGGAGTCCTGTCGTGAACGGTATCTTCAATCTTCCCGCGTTCTCGATCGTTTTGATCCTCGCAGACGGTATCTTGCCAGCGCAGCCCTCGTGAGCAGGAAGCGTTGCGACCGTCTCGAGCATCAGCCCCATGCTTGCGTTCAGCGGTTTCAAACGTTTCATCTCACGAAGACTCATGACGCCGGGGTTGCTGTGTGGAAGAATCCCGTAATCGATTGCGATCTCACAGAGATCGACCAGATACTCGATGACGCTGGAATATCCGAGATCGTTTATCCATTCTCTGAACAATTGGTGCTCTTCCGGTCTTTCGCCGAACGTGAAGAGTGCTTCGGTACATTCAAAGCGTACGCCCTCCTCGAGGATCCGTTTGACCTCGTCAACGGTCATCAGGTTCGCTTCCGGATGTGTAGGGTCGCGCCTGAATCCGCAGTACCCGCACCTGTTTCTGCACACGTTTGTAATCGGCAGGAAGACATTGCGGGAGAACGTGACCTGATCTGGCATGATCTTTGAATTCGGCGTGGTGGTATTTAATATCACTCTACCCAAGAGAAGAATGAATGAAATGTGGCAAAAACGGAAATGAGAACGAGAACGAGAACAAATTGCAGACGCTGGTGATTTGACGATGGTTGCGGTTGGCGTACACGTATCGATTGCAGGCTCGATAGACCGGGCAGTTGACCGGGCGCAGAAGCTGGGCTGCGACACGTTTCAGATATTTACAAAAAACCCGAGGGGCTGGCGGTTCAAGGATCTGACCCCTGAGCAGATCGAAAAGTTCACAAAAAAGATCGAGAAGTCGGGTATCTATCCGCCGGTCGCACACGTGTCGTATCTGCCGAATCTGGCGTCGCCGAAGGATGATGTTTACAGCCGCTCGGTTGATGCGTTCGCAAACGAGATTGCACGGTGCAGCGCACTCAAAATTCCATATCTTGTGACGCATCTCGGGAGTCATCTGGGAACCGGGATGGAGAAGGGATTTGAGCGCATCATATCCGCTGTGAACACGGCGATCGATGTGACCGATATAATCAGGGAGCGCAGAAGCAGGGGCGGAGGCGGAAGTGTGACGATCCTTCTTGAGAACACAGCCGGCACAAAGAACAGCATGGGCGGACGCTTCGAGGACATTGGGAGGATCATTGATTCTGTTGCGCGTGATGAGCTTGTTGGCGTCTGCTTCGACACGTGCCACGCGTTTGCTGCCGGCTACGAACTGAGGAGCGCAGAAACGCTCGATGCGACGATGGCACGGTTCGACGAGGCGATCGGGCTGGATCGGCTGAAGCTCGTCCACCTGAACGACTCGAAAGGCGGTCTCAACTCCAGATTTGACCGGCACGAGCATATCGGGATGGGTTACATCGGAGAAGACGGTTTCAGGGTCATACTGCACAACGACGTAATCAGGAAGCTTCCGATGATACTCGAGACGCCGGTCGATGATCGGAGGGATGACGTCGGGAACCTCCGGGTGGCGCGGACGCTTGCAGAGGGGTGACCTGATGGGTGGGGCGAGGTTTAGGGGCTATGCTTATAGATGTAGCACCCGAATAGGTGAGTATGTATCCAACGGAGCGGCTCGACACAGTTCTGGTACCAAAATATTACAAGACCCGGTCGGTTCTGATCGAAGACGCGTTTAGAGCGCTTTTAAATTTAAAACCATGGTTGAAAGTGGAACTGTCGATAGAACTATACCTGATGGGGGACGTATCGCTCTCACGGGCGGCAGAGATCGCGGGCATGGACTTAGAGAGTTTCAAGGAGACTCTGAAGGCGAGAGGATTTAATATCCGCAGTTATATCGGATCCAGAGATGAAATTGAGCGAGGATTGAGGTTAATCTGAATGCTTGTACTCGATACTGATATTGCAAGTGCGTTTGCAAAGGCGGATCATTTTGACGTATTGACAAAGCTTTTTACGGATGTTGGGATAACGACATCAGTTTACGAAGAGTTATTGACACCAATAGAGTATGGATACGGATATCCGGAAGTGATATTCAATATGGCTGAACTGATAACAATCTCAGAGGAAGAACAGCTGGAATATTTGAAGATCAGGGAGAAACACACTAAAATTGGAAAGGGTGAACTCGAGAGTATCGTTGTTTGCTTGAAAAGGTGCCACCTGTTCTCTTCTTTCGACAAAAGAGCCCTGATGGTGGCTAAGGAGATTGGAGTAGAGATTATCACAGCAGGGGTTATTTTTGAAGGCTTGGTGGCAAAAGGAGTCGCAACGAAGGAAGAGGTTCTGAAGATAGTCAGAGATATCGAAATTTCAGATAACAGAGTGTTGAGGGTGGAACTCTGATTGCCTTGCCATACTCATGAACACCGACATCGACGAGATTGTCAGTACCCTGAAACGAGAGAATGCAAAATTCGGGGACCCTGCTGTCACGAAAGTCGCAAGGACAAACGACCCCTTCCTTGTCCTGATCTCATGCATCCTGAGTCTCAGAACAAAGGACGAGGTGACTTCTGCCGCTTCAGAACGGCTCTTTTCGCTGGCTAAGACACCTGAGGAGATGCGGGGGTTGAGCGCTGCTGATATCGAGGAAGCGATTTACCCGGTCGGCTTCTACCGGAGAAAAGCCGTGCAGATACTGGAAATCTCAAAAAATCTGATAGAAGAGCATAATTCAAAGGTTCCGGACGAGATCAATGATCTCCTGAAGTTCAAAGGCGTCGGGAGGAAGACCGCAAACATCGTGGTCACGCACGGATTTGGCAAGCCTGGAATCGCTGTGGATACGCATGTACACAGAATCTCGAACAGGATCGGTCTTGTTGCGACGAAAACGCCGGATCAGACCGAGTTTGAGTTAAGAAGGATACTGGCGGGAGAGTACTGGCGGGATCTTAATTGTCTGCTTGTCGTTCACGGGCAGAACGTCTGCACGCCGATAAGCCCACGGTGCAGCGAGTGTTCGATCAGCGGGCATTGCATGCGGGTCGGCGTTACGCGGTCGAGGTGAGTGGTCGAGCCGAATGTCCTTTTATGCGGGTGTGGGCAGTCAGTGACATAAAAAAACTTCCGATCCCACGCGACCATCCCGACCTTCGCGTCCATCGTGCCACCCCCTGAAGTCCACTGACTCCCGCAACGTCCCATCCGTGACCCGACTGTAGCCACAACAATAGCCAGTATGCCACGTTTCACATAAAACTTCCGGCAGGCGGGACTGCCAGCGTCACACCCGCGACCACGTCCGCAATCATCGCAAGAAAGATCACGAAGCGGTAGTGCGACGCCTGCAGAAACAGTCGCCCGCCACGCTCGGGCACAGGGTTTCGCACAAAATCCGCAGCCTGCAGGAGCATCCAGATTCCACCGATCGCAGCGCCCGCGAAGTAGATCAGTCCAAGACCTGCCGTATACCCGATTGCAAGCGAGAGCGCAACACCCAGAGTCCAGCACACCATCACAAACTTCGATGTCATTTGAACGCCGAACGTCACCGGGAACGTGGGCGCACCGCGCAATCGATCGCCCTCGACATCCCTTGCCACGCCTGATAGCGTGAACCCCCAGTCGGTGATGCAGATCATCGCACCAAGAAAGATCGCGGGAAGCGGGAGGATCACATCGTCGCCGGGAACGCTCTTCAGAACGCCTGCGGGATCGAATGCGAGCCAGATTCCGATGGGAACGAGTCCATACGAGAACCCAACCGGAAGAAAGCTGAGGAACGTGGCGCGTTTTGCGACCGCTGAGTAGACGCTGATTGCAATCGTTGCAAGGATCAGAACAGCCACGCATTCCGGATTTAAGTACAGTGCAACCGCTAGAGCTACAAGGAATAGGAAAAAAGCGTACCAGAGCGCGCTCCTCCTCGAGACATCGCCTGAAGCGAGTGCGCGGTCAGGAAGGTTGATCTTGTCGATGTCGATGTCGCAGCAGTCATTGAAGACATACGTGCTCGCGATTGCGCAGTATCCGCCGATCACAGCGAGAAGAAACGGGAAGATCGGTGGGAGACCCGCAGTCAAGAGATAACTCGCGAGAAGCGCGCTCGACGCGGGAAGCGCAAAATCCATCGCGGCGATCTCCGGGCGCAGTAGTTTGACGTATGCACCGACCCTCGATGCCATGTCTACAATACCAGCTTGCTCCTGATCAGGTCGTCAGAGAGTCCTGCCTCCCTGCCGCGTACAATCATCCTGATGTTATCGACCTCATTCTTCTTGGACACGACATAATCCATGATCGGAACGATCGATAGCGGGTAGTAATGCGACGATCTGGAAGCGTGTTCGAGGCAGTATTTGTCCAGGCCGATCTCAACACCAGTGAGAGACCCGTTCTCATCGGTCACGGTACCGGAGATGGAATCCCAGTAGGGGTAGTCCTTAATCGATGCTGTGAATTCATCAAACGGGAGCCCGGCAAGTTTGATCAGCGCGACCATGTTCAGTTTCAGCCCACCCGGAATCAGCATATCAACGATCTGTTCCCTCTCAAGACCGGCTTTCGCTGAGCGGAAGAGCGTTTTCAGGTTTCTCACATCGATCTCTGTCTTGACCATCTCGGAGAAGAGCCGGTTGCTCTTTGTCTTTGGTTTGCGAACCGCTTCAAGCTCGACCAGACTTTCATAATAGAACCTATCGAGCGCGTTCTCGAAGTAGTCCATCCTGTCTTCGGAGTAGCCGTCGAGTGGATAATCTCGCTTCAATTTCTCAATTATCTCGGGAACATCCTTTCGCACGAGTTCGATCAGATCGTGATAGCCAAATCGCCCCGCAGAGACGACAGCTTCGAGTATCTCACTATCAGAGGCTCCGTATCGCTTCCCACGTAGGATTGTCTTGATGTTCCAGATGTCCCACCGCTTGAGATACTCTGATAACAGGTGATGCGACTCTCCCGCCGATATGTTGAGCAGTTTTCGGTAGGTCAGCGCAAGATTCTGATTTAAGGCGTGCTCTATCAGATTGGCGCCATCGTATCTCCGCGCAAGCTCATCGACCTCGTCTTTGTATTCGGAGTCCTCGATGAATCTCGCGATCTCTGCGAGCTCCATGTTCATCAGTCTCGGATATGACTCCTTCTGCAACAGCTTGCTCTTCATCGCCCGCACCCTCGCGCACAGATACGCGTAACTTTTGCTGCCCTGTTTGCGTTTCCACGACATCATCGACATATATTCACCCGATTCACCTAAGTTATCCTGTGTGTTGCAGAGGATTCCGGTTCGATATATATCTTTCGATCTCACGAGCGCCCAACCTCTCGAAAGGTTAATATGGTGCCGGTGGAAAGACGATGAAGCACAGCATCGTGCTCCGATAGTGTAGCTCGGCCAATCATGCGGGGCTCTCAATCCCGTGACTCGGGTTCAAATCCCGATCGGAGCATTATGAAAAGATTTAATAGCGTCTGCATGGAAGATATATAACCCAAACAGGAGGAAAAAAATGGCAGCAGAAAAGCCACACATGAATCTGGCAGTCATCGGACATATCGATCATGGAAAATCGACGCTTGTCGGGCGATTGCTCTACGAAACAGGAACTGTTCCTGCACACATCATCGAGAAGTACAAGGCAGAAGCAGAAGAGAAAGGTAAAGGCTCATTCGCTTTTGCGTGGGTGATGGACTCACTCAAAGAAGAGAGGGAGCGCGGGATCACCATCGATATCGCACACAAACGATTCGATACAAAGAAATTCTACTACACAATTGTGGATTGTCCGGGACACCGGGACTTTGTCAAGAACATGATCACAGGCGCATCGCAGGCGGATGCAGCGGTCTTGACCGTTGATGCGAAGGACGGGGTCATGGATCAGACCAAGGAGCACGTATTCCTCTCAAGAACGCTCGGAATCAACCAGGTGATCATCGCAATCAACAAGATGGATTCTGTTGATTACAGCGAGGAGCGGTTCAACGAGGTCAAGGAGGACGTCAGTACTCTCGTGAAGATCGTTGGATACAAGCCGGACGACATCAACTTCATACCAACCTCTGCACTATTCGGCGCAAACGTCGCTGAAAAGAGCAGTGACACGCCGTGGTACACGGGACCAACCATCCTCGAAGCGCTCGACCTGTTCACAGAACCTGAGAAGCCAACGAACCTGCCGCTGAGAATCCCAATCCAGGACGCGTACACGATCTCAGGAATCGGAACCGTTCCTGTCGGGCGTGTCGAGACCGGGGTCATGAAACCGGGCGACAAGGTCACATTCATGCCGAGCGGTGCTACAGGGGAAGTGAAATCGATCGAGATGCACCACGAAGAGGTCCCGGAAGCAGTCCCCGGTGACAACATCGGATTCAATGTTCGAGGCGTCGGCAAGAAGGATGTGAGGCGAGGCGATGTCGCCGGACCTGCTGATAACCCGCCAACGATTGCAGACGAGTTCACAGCACAGATCGTTGTGCTCCAGCACCCGTCAGCGATATCGGTCGGATATACCCCGGTATTCCACTGCCACACCGCTCAGACCGCATGCACGTTCTTGTCGATCGACAAGAAACTTGACCCGCGCAGCGGTGAGGTTCTCGAGGAGAACCCAGCGTTCATAAAAGCAGGGGACGCGGCAATTATCACGATCAAGCCGACGAGACCGATGGTGATCGAAGAGGTCAAGAAGATCCCACAACTCGGCAGATTTGCGATACGCGACATGGGAACAACGATTGCTGCTGGTATGTGCATCAGCGTCAAGACGAAGTGACTAAATCCCTTTACTTTTTGGTGCATAAATGAGTCAGAAAGCCAGAATACGGTTGTCAGGCACAAATCCGGTGGAACTGGATAATATCTGTAAACGAGTCAGAAGTATAGCGGAACGGACCGGAACCTCGATCGCGGGTCCGATCCCCCTCCCCACCCGGAAACTGGTGGTCCCGATCCGGAAGAGTCCGGATGGCGAGGGCACCGAGACATGGGATCACTGGGAGATGCGCGTACACAAACGTTTGATTGATCTCGCGGCGGACGAACGTGCGCTGCGGCAGCTGATGCGCATCAACGTTCCGAACAATGTCAACATCGAGATTGTGCTCGAGAATTGATCCGCGATTGCAAGCGTTGCGGGGACAAGGGCACCATTCAAGGTCAGATGCGGGACACCGACACCGGTCCCGAATCTTTTTTTTCTTCTGTCGTTTGATACAAGAAGCGAAATCCGGAAGCTGCACGGCGCAGAAGCTGTGGGGTCTGGGAAGCTGCGGTGTGCGGGAATTTTTGTGAACCGTTAATTTAACGTGAACTAGGACCACATATTACAGAACTGAATCGATAGGTCATAATGCCCCAGAAAAAAGACTATTACGAGGTACTCGGAGTTCCGAAGGACGCCGACGCCAATGGGATCAAGAAAGCGTACCGGAAACTGGCGATGGAGTACCACCCGGACCGAAATCCGTCACCTGACGCTGAAGAGAAGTTCAAGGAGATCTCTGAGGCGTATGGCGTGCTCTCGGATTCGGAGAAGCGTGCAAAGTACGATCGGTTCGGACATGCCGGAATCGACAGGCAGTACACGCGGGAGGACATCTTCAGGGACATATCGTTTGATGATATCTTCGGGCAGGGCGGTGCTGGTGGTGGTTTTGGCAACATCTTCGACATCTTCTTTGGCGGGCGCGGCGGTGCGCGACCGACCTCGCAGCGTGGTTCTGATCTCAGATACGATCTGCGCATAACGCTTGAGAACGCCGCGACCGGCACAGAGAAGAGGATTGATGTGATGCGCGTCGAGACCTGTGACGTCTGCGGGGGCAGCGGCGCAAAACCGGGTACGACCAAGAAGACGTGCCGGTATTGCGACGGCACCGGACAGGCCAGCCAGGTGAAGCGCACGCCGTTCGGGCAGTTCGTGACAACCAGCACCTGCACACACTGTCATGGCACAGGCGAGATCATCGAGTCGCCGTGCAGTTCCTGCAATGGTATAGGGCGGGTGCGCCGCCCCAGAACAATCTCGATCACAGTTCCTGCCGGTATTGAATCGGGGTCGCGGATGCGCATTCCCGGCGAAGGCGAATCCGGAGTGCGGGGCGGTCCGGCAGGCGACCTCTACGTCGTCGTGCACATTGACCCGCATCCGAAGTTCAAGCGTAGCGGGGACAACATCCTCTACGAAATCCCGATCAGTTTTACGCAAGCCGCACTCGGGGACGAGGTGATGGTTCCGACCCTGCAGGGGAAGGTGCGGATGAAGATTCCGCCAGGAACCCAGTCCGGGTCAACCCTCAGACTGCGCGGCAAGGGGATGCCGAAACTGCACGGGCGTGGGAAAGGCGATCAGCTCGTAAAGGTCGGGGTCACTGTTCCGACGAACCTCTCTTCCAGGGAGCGCGAACTGCTAACCGAATTGCATGAGCTCGGTAGCAAAAACAGTGGCAGGAGTGATAAAAAGCACAAAGGGATCTTCGATAAGGTGAAAGACGTGTTCGATGTGGACTAGGATTAGAGGGCTGGAGGGCATCCACATCCCTGTCGCGATCGGGAGATGCGGGGGGTGGGATTCGAACCCACGGACTCCTACGAGACAGGGTCCTAAGCCCTGCGCCTTTGACCTGGCTGGGCAACCCCCGCACTGACACGTATTCTGCGCCTGCGATGGACCGATCGGGATTCGAACCCGAGGCCTCTACCATGCCAAGGTAGCGATCTACCCCTGATCTATCGGCCCATGCACGCCTGATATTGATTGGACTGGGTTATCAATATTGCGGTGATGGCAACTACCCGAGGTATGTTGATTGGTCTCACGATTGCGATTCTATACTTTCTGGCAACTGGCAATAAAAATAACCGCGGAGGGCGCAGAGGAACGCAGAGTTGTACCATCCTCCGCGTCCCTCCGCGCACTCTGCGGTTAAATTTCCGCTTGACCCATGTTGCGTTCCGGGTCAAGCAGTGCCAGTATATTGATGTCGCATGATACTTCTGCCAGCCCGCAGGCATCACCCGAGATACGCTGCATCCGACCGCTTGACCAGTTCATCGCAGACCACATCTGGCTTTCCGTCCATCACGAACTCACCATCCACAACAAGGAGTGCACGG
Source organism: Methanosarcinales archaeon (assembly GCA_021159385.1). Lineage (GTDB taxonomy): Archaea > Halobacteriota > Methanosarcinia > Methanosarcinales > Methanogasteraceae > Methanogaster_C. Next base: position 3,144 of record JAGGRW010000193.1, on the reverse strand, counting down.
TGTGAGACCTCCCGCACGAAGTCGAGGTGGTGGCTGATCAGGACGATCGTCGTTCCGAACCGCTCGTTGATCCATTTCAGCGAATTGGTGACATCTCGCAGCGTTATCGGGTCAAGATCGCCGAACGGCTCATCGAGAAGTAGAATGTCTGGCTGGGGCGCAAGCGTGATTGCAAGCATCGCCCGCACCTTCTCGCCGCCGGAAAGCTCCTGTGGGTACCGGTCCAGCACATCCATCGGAAGATCGAGCGCGTCGAATATCGATTCTGCGTACTTCACAGTCTCGGTGTGCGGGAAACGCGGGAAGAGCACACCAAAGATGTCAGGCGAGAGTCCGAGTGATTCGAGTTTCTCCTTTGCTTCGGTTCCTGGCATATCCACGAGCTGATAGATCAAATCCAGCACCTCGTCCGCTATACCAAGTTCTCTCGCACGCTCTTTTGCATCCTCGATCACGTGCTGCCCTTTGACACCGAGTTTGAATGCGAGCTGATCAAGGATCATCTCGTGCGGGCTCAACGCAAACTCCTGGAACATGACGCCGATCCGCCTTCTGATATCCATCCGCTTCTTGTGGTACTGGTTCATCACCACCCACTCGTCCTCGTGCCGGTAGAAGATATCCCCTTTCTTCGGAAACAGGAAGCCAGCAAGCATCTTCCAGAGAACCGTCTTTCCCGCGCCGCTCGGACCAACAATCGATGTGATGTCTCCTTTGTTTATCGTGAAGTTGAGCGAGTTGAAACTGAGCGTCTCCCCGCCGACTGATATGAGGTAGAACCTGTGCGAGACGTCCTTTACTTTTATAGCCATCTTCCGTCTGCCGCGTCCCCGCCCCGGGAGAGGAACCGCATCAGGCAAACCCTTCAGAAACTCGCCGAGTACGTACTCGGGATCGCCCTCCTCAATCACCCTGCCATCATCGATCCAGATCAGCCGGTCCACGAGGTATCTGTGAACATCAGGAAGGTGTGATGCGCAGAGCATGGGGAGTCCGGTCTCACGGTTCACGTTCTTCAGCGTATCGAGAATCTCCTGTTTGGTCATGGGACATGCCATCGTGACGGGTTCGTCGAGCAGGAGTATCTTCGGCTTCTTTGCAAGCTGCCTTGCGATTATCACCCGCTGTTTCTCGCCGCCGCTCAGGGCGTAATCGACATGCCTCGCCTTCTCTTCGAGCCCGACCATCCTGACGTATCGCATCGCCTCCGCCTCAAGGTCATCGTAATCAGGGAGGTCTGTCGGAGGAATCCCCTCGTAACCGATCCGAAGTGAATATATCTTACGGAGGACGTCGTTCACCACATAATCCGACCACAGCGCAAACGATCGCTGGAGATGTATCGCCGTATCCTTTTTCAGCTTCAAAAAATCTTCTTCGCAGGAATTGGGGGTTACCTCCAGCCCATCGAGTCGGACCGTCCCTGAATCGAACGGCTCAAACCCGCGAATGATGTTTAAAAGCGTGCTCTTTCCACCGCCGCTGCGCCCGATCAGACCGACGATCTCGCCGTCGTCCACCTTGAAACTAACTCCATCGAGCGCCCTCTTCTTCTCTTTTCCGAGACGGTACTCCTTTACAAGATCGTTTACTTCCAGAACTGTTGTCATCTCTTTTCCGTCCTATGAGTTTAATTGATGTGGGATCTATGCGGTAAACCAGTACGTTAGCAGGACACCTATTTAACGTTTTGATCGGCACCCGCCGCACCAGCACAATCACACCGCAATCGAATTCACAACCTGATCCACTCAAATTCGATGTAGCAGACTCCGGAACCGTCCGCATCAGGGCGCCCAAAGATCATCCTTTTGTGGACGCTGTTTGAGATCCGCACCGCGCGAGAGAGTTCCGGCAGCAGAAACTGATGATCCGGTGGGATGGTGTGCACAAGGTATTCGGAGTGTGTATCGCTTTTGAATTGTTTGTAGACCCGAAAGTGAGTCCCAAACTTGAATCCGGTCTTTGCGACGAGCCCTGACCTCCTGAGATCCGAGTACACCGGATATTTCAGCCCGTACGCGGGTTCGGTCTCTGACGCGCATCTGTCGAATGCGCTCGTGTCCGTGTCAGCATTCGCATCCGCGTTATCGATTCGGATCAACTGCCTGTCGAGCAGATACCCTGACTCAACAAGCGAAAGCTGGAGCCGAAATTCATCGAGCTTTTTACCGAAGAAATACTTGTTGTGCAGGAGGTTCGAGACTTCCGGGTCCCAGATGATCGTCCGATCGTTGAGAAGACTTGCGACCGCTGGCGCTTTGATCTCTCCGGCAGCAGGCTCAGCAGTCTCGCCGGACATGGTCACTCTTTTCAGTTCATAAAACGTTATGTCGCTCTCTTCGTCTACGATAGCAAGTATCAGTCGTTTTCTTGCATTTTCTGCCCTGTTCAGTTCTCGAATCAAGTGTTGCAACGGCAGACTTGTGCGCTCGGAGACAACGTAGACGAAGATGTGCGCCCGCGTCTTCGTGGGATGCCCGCCTCTCGGGTACAGCCGAAACCCGATCGGGCTCATCTTGGTGTAGTAGCCACGTTCACGCAGGTCCTTAAATACGATGTACCTGAGTTCAAAGTCCCGGAGACGCTTTGATGCGATCTCAAAGAACATCTTGAAGTCGATAGCGGTTCCGTCCGAAAAAATCTCTATTTTTTTGCGATAGAGCAGATACGCGCCCTCGACAAGCGAGAGTTCGAGTGTTTCGCCCTTCACACGACCATAAAAGCCGCGGTCATACAGTTCACTGACCGCGTCACCACCCGCGGTTATTGTATCATCGTGCAGTTCACAGTTCATCATCTGTTTCTCCCACACAACGTTTATATTGCTATCTGCCGATGTTGTGGGTGCGGGCTCGTGGTCTAGTCGGTCATGACGTCGCCTTCACACGGCGGAGGTCCTGCGTTCGAATCGCAGCGAGCCCATTTGTGTTTTAGATGTCCACGATCCGGATCAAGGTGATGCGCATTGTAGATTCAATCTCAATATGATGAATTTAATATTGTATTTAACAACTTTACTTACATATAAATTTGCAACTCAACTCCAAAAACCCTTTAGACCACGCGATTCATTCTGACCTCCGCGCGCCCCATGTTAACCTCCCGCGGGCGGGAGGTCGGGCGGTGGGATGAGCCGTGGGG
>JAGGRW010000141.1 GCA_021159385.1 Methanosarcinales archaeon | reverse complement strand
TCATGTGGGCGGCAGGGAGCAGTATACGGGGAGAGTACTTCTCTCAAGAACAATATCTCTGTGTTTAACGCACGATACTTTTATTGCACACATAGAACAGAAGCCGATACAGGTTATTGTAGTGAGATGATGGAAAATGATGGCACCTATAGTCAAAAAAGAAACAGAAGATACGATCGTACTGGTTGACAGTACGGTAGACCGGGTCTTTGTTGGGCTATTCGAGATTGCCGTAGGATCGTTTTCAGCGTTGATGATCAGTAGTCTAACTTTTGCTGAGTTAAATGGTGGGTTGTTGCCTCTCATTGTGATGGTGGTTTCTGGATTGTTTGGAGCGTATTTACTTTTATGGGGTTTACGTATAACACTGGTCGAAGAAACGGTCATCATCGATAAAAGACTTCGAAACGTAGATATCATGGAAGAATCTTTCATAAAGTATCTTAAATCTATTAAAAAGATACCATTTTTAGATATAAAAAATATTGAAGTTGTATATGATACCGAGTGCGAGAAATGTGACTACGACTCGCCGTCGACCTCTAGTTGGATAAGCAATTCATGGGGTGTGTCTCTAATCACAAGCGATGAAGATTCAGTCCATATTTATCAAAGCAGGTATAAATCAAAAGCAGAGACAATGGCTGAAAAGATTTGTAAAATAACCGATGTGAAGGTAACACACCGAACACATTATACGCCCCCAGATCCTTGTCCGTGAAACTTAACAAAAAACCCCCTCCAGCAGGCAGAAGACCCCTCTCCCGCCCGCCAGAACACCCCTTTGCCCTTAGTGACCCTTCGCCGCGTACGTCTCTGCAATCAGCGCCCGCTTGAGCCGGTACCCGATCATCCGCCGGTCCCAGTTCTCTTTGTTCCCGATGAACCGGATGAGCCGCTTCTTCGTGACACCCTCGAGACCGAATTCAGCCATGATCTCCTTGATTACAGCGTTCTGCGCAGCTTTTTCTTCTTTGGATAACTTCTCTTTCTCTGCCATTTCCAATCACCTCGAGACCGTGACGCTCGTTACCATTCCCGTCGTCATCGGAAGCTTCGCATTCGAGAGCACAACGCCCGGCGCAACATCCGAGACCTTGTACTTGATGACAACCTCGCCCTTATCAGATGTCAGTTTCACAGGAATTCCCTTCAGAAGCGAGTTCGCGGTCACCATATCAAGATTCATCTCGACAAAGTCGTTGTCATCGACGATACCGTTCCAGAAGAACGGACCGCCAGCATACACAAGCGCAGTCTCAACTGCCTCTGCTGTCGGGTTCGCATCCATCGCCCCGTACTCCGGCTTCTCATACGCAGGAACGACTCGCTCGTCCACCACGTCGATGCCAAGAGTCGCAAGCACAGCAGAATTAAGCTCTGTGAAGAGATCCGCTGGCTGCCCGATCAGCGTTCCGACTGCATCGATGCCGTCTGTGCCATCACCGCTGCCCACAAGCACTCTGCCTTCAGCATTCACGACAGTTCCAGCCTTCCTGTAGAATGGTTCGGTTGCAACAACGATCTTCGCAACATCAGCAATCGCACTTGCCCGTGATGTGATCACGATCAGGTTGTCCAGTTTCCCGAGTGCCTCTCGGACAGCGGTCTCGTCCGGCATGATCTCGATCAGGTCAGAGTCCAGGCACACAAGCGTCTTGATTTTGCCATCGTTAATCTCTGCGATGATCTGGTCAAGGCTCTTCTGCTCGGTCTTCTTGCTTGCAAGATCGCATCCGACAGCATTCACGAACGGCTTCATGAACATGATCGCGGCACCTGTTGCCTTCGCGAGGTTGAGGAGCACCATCACACGATCCGGATCGGTGCTCGGGTTAATCTCTGCGATGATCACCGAATCACTGTCAAGAGCAAGCTCAGACCCGTAGTTGGCGGGATCGATCGTCTTGTTCTCATCAGCCAGGCTTACCGCCTTCCAACCGACCGCTGTTACCGTTGCACCGTTCTTCTTTGCTGCAAGAATTCTTCTTACGAGCAGGGGGTACTGTTCGTACGGATCGATGAAGAGCACGATCTTCTTCGCACTTTCGATTGCGTCGAGCGGGACACCCACGCCCATCGTCGGATGGCATTCAGCCGGAATAGATGCGAACGCCCCCATTCCGGTGTTAACAACCGCTCCCTTGCTCTCTGCAAGTTTCATGAGTGCAAGATGTTCTTCGCACGTCGTGTTTCCGACAGAGACAAATGCTGCACCATCGCCGATTGCTTTTCCTGCCGCAGTGACAGCGTCCGAGAACTCGACCTCGTTTCCATCGACTTTGGAGGTTGCATTCTTGAGATTCGCTGACAGCCGCACTCCGAACCTGCAGAGTTTGCCTGCGTTAACGACTGCGTCCTTGCGCCAGTCGATGTCAATTGTGCCGTCATCCTTTTCGCGAACGTACATCCCGCACGCTATCGAGCAGCCCGGACATACTGTGGTAAATATATTTTCATTCATTTGATCACCTCAACAAGTACCGACCCGAAGGGCAGTTTTTGATCAAACTTTTGTGAAAAGTTTGCCTCGCACATCATTGCCCCTCCTCTAGCAGGTCAACTCCGAAGAACGGCGGTGTCGTCATGTCCATACCCGGCTTGTACTCAAACTCCTCCTGCATCGGTCTTGCGAACCTCTGGTAGATGTGCGTAAGCGATATATCGACTGGACAGACGTCGGTGCACTGTCCGCATCCGATGCACGAGTCCATCAGGTGCACGAACCGCACAAGGTGGAATAGCGACATCTTGTATGTGTCTGATGCTGAACTGAACTCGGTGCACTTCGCACCCTCTCCACACGCACATACCGGGCAGACCGCCTTACATGCACCGCAGTTGATACAATCCGCAAGAGCATTCATGTAGTAGTCGAGATGGCTTCCCTCAATCGGCGCAAGATACTTCTCGTCTGCAGCGGCTGCAACCTTCATCATTGCGCCATCCACTTTCGCCCTGATCGCTTTGCCCTTATCGTCCGCAGGTGTGATCTCGACAGCTCCGGCGTCGATTGCGTTCTGCAGGATCTTGATTCCTTTCTCTGTGTTGATCTCAACAAACGTCCCTTTACCTGCAAGGTCGCCGATTACACCCCAGTTTCCGCAGGCAAGGTCTGCCATCACCGGAATATTGATTTCACAGTACTGACAGGATTCACGTCGTCCGTAACCCTCTTCTTCAAGCTCGTCGATCTTGATTGCGTGTTCCTCGCCGTCCTTTGTCTCGAAGATCAGCTTTCCTTTGTCGATCTCCTCGCCTGCAATCTCTTCGGGGTCAAGTTTATACACGGTCTCAAGCATCTTTCGGGTCACTGCCGGGTGCATCGTGCCGCCGCAGTTCAGCCCCACGATGTAGGTCGTGTCGATGTCCACCTGCTGCCTCTTTGCCTGCTCGATCGTGGCTCTCGCATCACATGGCTTTGCAGGGAGCGCAACCTTCGTTCCGTATTCGAGATAGCGTGATAAGACAATCGGAACCGAGTGCATCGATCCGGCTGCTGCTTTCACCTCTTCGGGGTCCGATGTCACGATCGGGACCGCTTCGAACTCTCCGAGCTTCTTTAAGACCACAACTGCCTCAACAAGCCCTTTCTCAAGTGCTGCTGCAAGCATTGCGGTAACAAGACCTCCTGATGCGCCGCGGGTTCTGATATCCTCATCTGTTGCCCATCCGACGTAACAGTCTCCTATGTCCATCTACACCACCCCCTCAGGCTTGAGCGGACTTGGCCCTACCTTCTTGATCTGCTCTGTGAACTCGGTTACAACGTTTGCGTACCGCTCGCCCTCTGATGCCGAGATCCAGTCGAGCTTGAGCCGCTCGTCCTCGAGTCCGAGCTCGTTCACCATCGCTTTTAGGAATTTGTACTTGATCGTTGCCTTGTAGTTGCCGTTCACGTAGTGACAGTCCCCGATGTGGCATCCTGAGAATATTACACCGTCTGCACCCTCAAGGAACGCGTTTAGGATGAATACCGGATCCATTCTGCCAGAGCACATCACTCTGATGACACGCACCGTTGGCGGCTGCTGGAACCTGCCCATTCCCGCGGAGTCGGCTCCCCCATAAGAACACCAGTTACAGCAGAACATCACAATCTTTGGCTGCCATTCCTCGCTGGTTGTTCCTGTCGCTGTTGCTTCTGCCATTTTTCACTCACCTCCGTACTGGAAGACGTTTCTCACCTGTGCCAGCACCTGATCGTTCTTGAAGTGGCTCTGTTCGAGCGCACCTGTCGGGCACGCGGTAACACAGGTGCCGCAGCCCTTACAGAGAGCCTCGACAACATTGATGCGGCGGTCGCCGTTCGTTCCGACGATCTCAAAGACTCCGTACGGGCACTTGTCAACACAGACGCCGCAGACCACGCACTTGTCTTCGTCGATTCTTGCGGTGATTCCCATGATCGGAGCCGATCCCACCGAGAGAAGTCTCGTCGCACGTCCTGCTGTTGCGCTGCCGTGAGCGGTCGCATAAGCGATATCTCTCGGACCTGCCGCACATCCTGCAACGAATACGCCGTCTGTCGTCGTGTCAACCGGCGCAAGCTTCGGATGCAGTTCTGTTAAGAAGCCGTCTGCTGATCTTGGCAGCTTGAGGATGCTTCCCATCTCGCTGATGCCCTCGTTCGGGACAAGACCGGTTCCAAGCACGAGAAGATCCAGTTCCACGTTCACGATCTCGCCTTTCAGGGTGTCCTCGACTCTCACAACGATATTTCCGTTCTCCTTCTCTGTGATCTCGACAGGCTTGCCCCTGATAAACTTGACACCAAGGTCGCGTGCACGGTTGTATGCCTCCTCAAAGCCCCTCATGGTCGAGCGTATGTCCATGTAAAAGATGTAATGGTTCGTTTCAGGTCGCTTCTCCTTTAAGAGCTGCGCGTTCTTGATTGAGAACATGCAGCAAACTCCTCCTGAGCAGTAGATATTCTCGTTCACATCCCTTGACCCGACACAGTTGATGAATCCGACCGTAATCGGCTCAACAGCGTCGGATGGTCGCACCACATGTCCTCCTGTAGGTCCTGCGGCATTGAGGAGTCGCTCAAACTCCATGGTGGTTATCACGTTGTCGTAAAGCCCGTAGCCATAGTTGTTATGTGGCAGCGGGTCAAACGCATCCATCCCGACAGCGACTGTGATCACGCCGACCTTGAGCTTCTCATAGATCGGCTCCTGATCATACCTGATCGCCCCAGCCTCGCACGCCTTCTCACACGCTTTGCATCCGATGCAATTATCCTTGTCAAGCACTGCCCGCATTGGGACAGCCTGTGGGAACGGGATATATATCGCCTTTCTGATCCCGAAGTTCTCGTTGAACTCGCTCGGGAGTTCAACAGGGCAGACCTCCTGACATGCGCCGCAGCCTGTGCAGATGTCTGTGTCAAGATAACGCGGCTTATGCAGCACAGTCACCTCGAAGTTGCCGACGAAACCGTCCACATCGGTAACCTCGGAGTACGACATGATGTTGATGTTCTTGTTTCGTGCGACCTCGACCATCTTTGGTCCGAGGATGCAGATTGAGCAGTCGTTTGTTGGGAATACCTTGTCAAACCGTGCCATCCTGCCGCCGATCGATGGTCCCTTCTCGACAAGATATACGTTGTAGCCCATGTCGCCAAAGTCGATTGCCGCCTGCATTCCTGCAACGCCTGCGCCGATCACAAGCACATTCTGGTCAACCGGAACAGATGACTCATCGAGTGGTTCAAGCAACCGAGAGCGGGCGACACCCATCCTTACAAGATCCTTTGCCTTGGCTGTCGCGCCTTCCCAATCCCACATATGAATCCATGAGCACTGGTCACGAATGTTCACGAACTCGAACTGGTACGGGTTGACGCCAGCCTCCTTACAGCATGCCCTGAACGTGGGCTCATGTGTCCGCGGCGTACATGATGCCACAACCACCCTGTTCAGGTTATGCTCCTTTATTCCTGCCTGTATCTCTGCCTGTCCCGAATCTGCGCATGTGAACTTATTGACCTTCGTATGCACGACATTCGGAAGGGTCAGCGCGTAATCAGCTACCGCCTGGGTATCAAGATACCCCCCGATATTGACGCCGCATTCGCAGACAAAGACACCGATACGTGGTTCTTCGTTTTCCATTATGGTTCTCCTCTCGTTAACTAGGTTGTAATTCTCATACAGTGGTGTTGTGATAAGCTTTTTGAGATGGTAAAGGTCGTGTTCTGCCAAAAAAATCGCTCTTCATCTCTGTTATCACATCCTGTTGAAACACCTCTTGATGATCGCATGTCTGTAGCGAGCACGAAAACTCATCAGTAGCATTGTATTTAAGGGTAACGTTGGGACTACTTGGGGACTCCGAAACCTTTTAATATTGCTCTGACTACCCTATACCTACTCATGAGTAAATTTCTGTTTCGCAATAAACCGTCCCCTAACAGAGCAGAGGATGGAAACGGCGTTTCATGATCGTCATAGCTAACAAACGAAGCAGTAGGTGAATATCGGTGACCAACAATTCAAGCAATGCTCAAGTGTGTTACCAGTGCGGCACCTGTACTGCCATCTGTCCTGTGCGTAGGATTGTTCCATTCTCTCCAAGAGGCGCAATCTACGATTCAAACATCTACGACACAGATACAGACGTCTGGGATTGTCTTACCTGCGGACAGTGCGAAGTAGCCTGTCCACAGGGTGTGCGCTTGCTGGACTTCTTCCTCGATCAGAGAATCGGGGGTAAGCCCAGAGATATCGTACATAAAGGCGTCTTTACAGAACTGGCAGGCTTGATGACGCGGCTTGGTAACAGCAAAACGACCCTCCTTGAGGGTGACGGCGCATCCGAAATCGGATACTTCCCCGGATGTGTAGACTTCCACGACATGTTCTTTGATCTGGATGTTAATTTCAAAGAGATCGCAACATCGAGTGTATTGCTCCTCGCAAAAGCAGGACTCAGCCCCCGAATCATGCAGCTCAAATGCTGTGGGCATGACCAGCTCTGGCAGGGGAATCAGGAGACGTTCGATAAGCTCAAAGAGGAGAACACGAAGATCATCAACGAGAGCGGTATTGAGACCCTCGTTGTGAGCTGTGCGGAGTGCTACAGGACATTTCTGATGGATTACGACCTCGATTGCGAGGTTAAGCACATCAGTCAGGTTCTCGCAGAGGCTGATCTCGGGATCGCGAATGGCAGTGCGACCGCTACAATCCATGACGCGTGCAGGCTCGGACGCCACACAGGCGAGTATGATGCCCCGCGAAAGGCGATTGCAGCGACCGGCACAAACATCGTCGAGATGCAGCACAACAAGGAGAACGCTCTTTGCTGCGGCGTCAGTTCGATGATGAACTGCAACGACCACACAAAAGCACTCCGGGTCCTGCGGATGGATGAGGCGAAGGCGACGGGTGCGGATGTGCTGATCACGTCGTGTCCGAAGTGTCTTGCGCATCTGAACTGCCTCAAGGAAGAGGAGGATTCCGAGCACGGGCACGATTACCCGTTCGAGGTTTTGGATCTTACCGTGTATCTGGCACGCAAACTCGACGGAGGCAACGGCGGCAATGGCGATGGAGGCGATGGAGATGAGTGACGTAATCAAGACAAGCGACCTCGACAAAGCATTCAAAGATGAGGTGCTGACCGAACCCGGTGCTGAAAAATTGATTTTGTGCTTCAATTGCACGGGCTGTACCGCGGGCTGCACGATGGCGGAGCACGAGCCGAACTACAACATCAGGCAACTACTTCGGATGGCAAACCTCGGGATGCGGGATGAGCTTCTGAACCACCCGTACCTCTGGAACTGCACGACCTGCTACAAGTGCCAGGAGAGATGCCCGCAGGGTGTTCCGAACGTGGACATTCTCTTGAAGATCAGAACGATGGCTGTGCACAGTGGAATTATGCTCGACAATCACAGGAAGGTCGCGCAGTTGATGGCAAATACCGGGCACGCTGTTCCCATAAACGATGATAACAAGGAGAAGCGAAAAAAACTCGGGATGGACGAACTCCCTGAGACCGTGCACAAATACCCTGATGCGCTGGAAGAAGTGCACAAGATAGTCCGGATCACAGAGTTTGATAAACTGACGGAGGCACAATCATGAGCGAACTATCATTCTTCCTCGGATGTATCGCGCCGAACAGGTATCCTGGAATTGAGAAAGCAACGAAGATTGTGATGGAGGACCTCGGCGTGCATCTTCTGGAACTTAAGGGCGCGTCATGCTGTCCCGCGCCAGGGGTTTTCAGATCGTTTGACAAGCTCACATGGCTTGCGCTCGCATCTCGAAACGTTGTGCTATCCGAAGAGATGGGTGTAGACCTCTTAACGGTCTGCAACGGCTGCTTCGGATCGCTTGTGGATGCGAACAACCTCTTGAAAGAAGATGAGCAACTCCGAAGCGATGTCAACAAAGTACTCTCCGAGGTCGGGCACGAGTTCAAGGGCACGATCCGGGTGCGCCATATCATGGAGTACCTGTACGATGACGTTGGTGTCGAGAAGGTCAAGGAATCGATCAAATATCCTGTTGACCTGAAGGTAGCTGTCCACTATGGCTGCCACCTGATCAAACCATCAAAGGAGCGGCATCTGGGAAGTACCGAGAACCCGACGTTCTTTGACGAGCTTGTTGAGGCAACAGGGGCGGAATCGGTGATGTACAAGGACAAGAACGCGTGCTGCGGCGCAGGCGGCGGTGTGCGGACATCAGCGCTTGAGACCGCACTCAAGCTTGCCAGAGCGAAACTGGAACACGCGAAAGCCGCCGGCGTTGACTGCATCGTGGACGCATGTCCGTTCTGCCACCTCCAGATGGATGTTGGTCAGACCGAGATTGCAAAGAAGTTCGGAGATGTTTTTAATATGCCGATTGTTCACTATTCACAGCTTCTCGGGCTTGGAATGGGTTATACCCCGCAGGAACTTGGTATCGACATGAACTACGTCAAGAACGACGATTTCATAGCAAAGATTGAGAAGATAGGGGGTGGCAAGTAATGGCAGAATTAGTAGGAGCGGTCGCGGTCGCTGGCGGCGGCATCGCTGGTATTCAGTCAGCGCTCGATCTTGCCGACAGCGGGCTCAAGGTCTACCTGATCGAGTCAAGCCCGTCGATCGGTGGTGTGATGGCGCAACTCGACAAGACATTCCCGACGCTCGACTGTTCGATGTGTACGCTCTCACCAAAGCTTGCGGAGGCGTCAAGACACCCGAATATCGAACTCATGACCTACAGCGAGATCAAGGAGATATCAGGGGACGCGGGCAACTTCGAAGTCACAGTAACGAGAAAAGCAACGTTTGTTGATCCTGACAAGTGCACCGCGTGTGAACTCTGTCTTGCCAAGTGCCCCGCAAAGGTTCTTGACGAGTACGACGCCGGAATGAGCAAGAGAAAGGCGATCTACCTTCCGTTCCCGCAGGCAGTGCCCCGTGTCATGACGATCGATGCCGAGCACTGCCTCTATCTGACAAAGGGCAAGTGCGGCAACTGCAAGAAGGTCTGTGAGAACGACGCGATCGACTACGAGATGAAGGACAGGGATGATGTGATCAACGTCGGATCAGTCATCCTCTCGACAGGATTTAAGCCGTTTGACCCGACCGAACTTGAGCAGTACCATTATGAGCACCCTGATGTCGTGACATCTCTTGAGTTCGAGCGGCTCCTCTCCTCATCAGGTCCGTATGTGGGTCATGTGAAGATGGCGAACGGCGAAACTCCGAAGAAGATCGCATGGCTCCAGTGCATAGGATCACGCAATCCCGAGATCGGGCGTCCGAACTGCTCTGCGGTCTGCTGCATGTACGCAACCAAGGAAGCGATGGTCGCAATGGAGCATGACTCAGAACTCGAGACCACGATCTTTAACATCGACGTGCGGGCGTTTGGAAAGGGCTTTGAGCAGTTCTACCAGCGTGCGAAGAACGAGAAAGGGATTCGGTTCATCCGCTCACGCCCATCAGGCGTCGATATCGATCCTGTCACAAACCAGCTGTCCCTGCGCTACGAGGTTGAAGGATCGACCGAGACCGCGTGCGAGGAGTTTGATATGGTCGTGCTCTCAATCGGCCTCACGCCATCCGAATCGAGCAAGAAGCTTGCGGAGATTGCAGGTGTCGAGATGGACGAGTACGGAAACATCGCAACCGCAATCGATGCGCCGATGACGACAAGCGTTCCCGGAATATTCGCATGTGGCACGATCGTTGCGCCAAAGGATATACCCGACACGGTGGCGGACGCATCAGGCGCAGCCTCGAAGGCACACTCGATCCTTGCATCAGAGCGTGGAACACTCGTAACCGAGCGGACGTATCCGCCTGAGAAGGATATAACAGAGGAAGAACCGAGAATCGGAGTCGTCGTCTGCGACTGCGGAATCAACATCGCATCCGTCGTGAGGGTTCCCGAGGTCGTAGAGTATGTCAAGACGCTTCCACATGTGGTTCATGCTTATGAGCAGACGTATGCGTGTTCAACAGACTCACTCGACAACATAAAGGATGTGATCAAGGAACACAACTTAAACAGGGTCGTTGTAGCCTCGTGTACCCCGAGAACGCACGAACCGCTCTTTCAGGACACGTGCAGGGATGCGGGCTTGAACCCGTACCTATTCGAGCTTGCAAACATCAGGGAGCAATGCGCATGGGTGCACCAGCAGGAGCCCGATCTGGCTACCGAGAAGGCAAAAGACATCATCAGGATGAGCGTTGCACGGGTTGCACTTCTCGATCCCCTCTACACCCAGAAGCTTGACTTCAACCACGGAGGACTCGTGATCGGCGGCGGTGTTGCCGGCATGACCGCAGCACTCGATATTGCTGAGAAGGGCTTTACAACACACCTCATTGAGAGGGAACCGGAACTCGGCGGTCTTCTCAGGACGTTTACGAGGCTTCAGGACGGAAGAACGACTGGCGAAATCCTTGACCCGATGATTGCAGCTGTGACGAGCAATCCGAATCTGACAGTCTACACAGGCACAACGCTTGACGAGGTCGAGGGCGCGATGGGTCGCTTCAAAGGAAAACTCTCAAACGGCGAAGAGGTTGAGTTCGGGGCAACAATAATCGCAACCGGCGCAAACGAGTTCGAACCAGAAGGATACTTCGGATATGGACGCGACAACGTGATCACGCAGTCTGCGCTTGAGGTAAAACTCGACGAAGGAACCGTTGATGCGAAGAATGTTGTGATGATCCAGTGCGCAGGCGGCAGAAACGACGAGAGACCTTACTGCTCACGGGTCTGCTGCACGACCGCAGTGAAGAACGCAATCCGGCTGAAGGAGGAAGACCCCGAACGGAATATCTACGTCCTCTACCGTGACATCAGGACGTACGGCGTCTGGGAAGAACTCTACACCCGCGCACGCGAACTCGGCGTACTATTCATGCGCTACACTGAGGACGACGAGCCGGTAGTCGGCGATGGAATCGTGACAATCAAGGACAAACTCCTGAATGACACGTTGTTCGAGATTGCGACAGACCTCATCGTCCTGAGCGCACCACTCGTTGCGCCCGATGGCGTGGAGGACACTGCAATGCTCTTTAAGGTGCCTGTTGATTCCAACAGGTTCTTCCTCGAGGCGCACATCAAGCTGCGACCGGTTGACTTCGCAACCGATGGCGTATTTCTCGCAGGATGTTCACAGGCACCAAAGCTCGTGGACGAATCGATCTCACAGGCATCCGCTGCCGCATCGCGGGCATGTTCGATCCTTGCGAAGGAACAGCTTGAGACGAGCGGCGTTATCTCGGTCGTGGACGAGGACGTCTGCATCGGCTGCGGCAGGTGCATCGAGGTATGCCCGTACGGCGCACCTGCACTCAAAGAGGTCGAGGTTGTGACCGAGGAGATCACTTACATTACCCGCAAGAGCGAGATCGATCCTGCAATCTGCAAGGGATGCGGATCATGTGCAGCCGAATGCCCGACAGGTGCGATCACATCACGGCACTTCACCACAAAACAGATATCAGCCGTGATCGATGCATTCGCATTTACTGATGGTCGTGTCGAGGAGGTGGCGTAGATGTCTGAATTCGAACCAAAGATCGTGATGTTCTGCTGCAACTGGTGTTCGTATGCAGGAGCAGACCTTGCCGGCGTCGGCAGGCTCCAGTACCCGACAAACACCAGGGTCATCCGCGTGATGTGCTCAAGCAGGATACAGCCCACGTTCATCCTGCAGGCATTAAAGGACGGTGCGGACGGCGTCCTGGTCACAGGATGTCACATCGGCGACTGCCACTACATCGACGGCAATGTCCACACCGAGGAGCGGATGGGAAACGTAGTCGATGCGATGAAGCTTCTCGGACTCGAGGGCAGGGTGCATCTTGAATGGGTCTCTGCAAGTGAGGGACCGAAGTTTCGGGAGACTGTCACCGAGTTCGTCGAGCAGATCAGGGCGCTTGGACCGAGTCCGCTTCGGGACGCGGCGGAATAGGCGCGAAGACAATTGTTATCGCGGGCGGCGGCAGGTGGTTCGCCGTCCGGTTCTTGTTTTTTCCAGAGGTGGATGCCCGAGTATCTACCGCGGTTGTGTGTTTGTGGGGCTACGGCGGTTGGTAGGAACGTCACGGACGCCGTTTTGGAAAAACGGAGCATCGTGGTTGATGCTCAGAATTAATAACTTTTCAAGCTTGCCAGCTTTCTAAATTTATATTCAGGCACAAAATCCAAGAAAAAACAACAACATTAATATATTTCCTTTTTTCAACGTAATAAGCCACATCGCCGATATTATTGCGGTCAAGGTCACCGGTCTCCTATACCACTCTGGTTACTTATTGCTATTTCATTTGAGTAATCTGTCTTCTAAAATCTGTTTGACGCGAACAAAGCTTCTAAGATGTAATTCCAGTTCATTTGGGGATAACTTTTCAAGCACAGCAAATGATCTTTTTCCCTTTTTATAGGCATTGGAACAATCACGGGTTGCATGGAATAAGTAATTCTGAATATCATGACGAGATCTCGATTCCAAGTCGACCAATGGTGGTAACGCCGATATTTGAAGTTTGTCTCCGTAGTGCTTGGCTAACGCATCTCGATCCGCAACTATCCAAGTTTCCATGCATGTCGTCATAAAAAGCACTTGATCATTTTCCGAACCAAGTGGTTTATCCCATCCATCACGTGTTTTTAAATGGTCTCAAGCGTCCAAATCTTTCAATGGATCTTCGCTGTCTATTAACATGGCTACGTAGTCAGAGTTACTCTTGTTTGCATGAGCAATCTTAAAATCATCGAATGCTGAATCTCTTCCCCCACAAGCAACGAGCCGTGGCATGTAACCTGTAAATCCACAATTTTCTATCAGTTTGCGGAATCCTTTACGACAGCGGGTGTGAAGTTCTTTCGAGTCGCCCCCTCCTTCAAGGTAGATGGTTTTGTTCACCAGCGTGTGCCTCCAAGATGACCTTGAATCCACAACTGTCCAAGCCGATATTTATCTAGCCATACAGTGAGATCCTTTTGGTCCAATCTTTGAATTTCTGTGCATCCATTGCGCTTTTCACAAACCAATACAACTTCCGGTCTTTCAGTCATGGCATCTATAAGGATGTCCGAGTGTGTTGTAACAATTAGCTGTGTGCGTTTAGAAGCAGCTACCAAATATTCTGCCAGTTTTGGAAGAATATCGGGGTGCAATCCAAGTTCTGGCTCCTCGATACAAATGAGGGATGGAGGCTCTGGGTCACATAAAATAGCAAGCAAACAAAGATAGCGCAACGTGCCATCTGACAAACGTGTAGCTGGAATCGTAAACTCGTCCTCTGTTAAGAATACCTGAACAGAGCCACCATCTATACTTACGTCGAAGTCAGTCAAGTTTTGGTAGAGTTCACGAAGCCCCTCCAATATCTCCTTCTTAGCCTTTGGCTTGTACCGACGGATCCTGTTTAGAAATAACCCCAAATTTGAAAAATCCTCTTCTAGTCTGTCATTTCGCATGTCGGCTTTCTGTGGCTCCCTGAATACTGTATTCCTACCGAAAGCCCATTCGCGATAAATACGGATACCCCCATAAGCATCTGCCAGATATGAAATTTCGGGATAATGTTCCGGGTCACGACGTTGGGATAAGATAGAAAGGGTCATATCAATTGTCTCTCTCGCTAATTGACGTCTTTCTCCATCATTTGTATTAACGATAGGATGACCGTTTTGGAAACGGTAGTAAAAATATGGGTCATCTTGATTATCATAAGGGTGTTCATTCTCGACTCTCTCATCTTGTAGCTGGAATCTCTCATTCTCGGAATAAAAAGATAGTGAATGAACAAGTGGTTGATTTCCTTTTGGATTACTAAAAACTACATCTATGGTTGCAGCACTGTCTCGTTTTCCTTTCCAAATCCACTCTGAAGCACCACCACCTTTCCGAACCACTGCACCTATATCCACAGGTGTTGCCCGCATCAATGCCACTGCCTCAATCAAATTTGATTTTCCAACACCGTTGATACCGATAAGGATATTCAGACTTTTAAGATCTATAGATGTAGTTTCAGGGCCAAACGACAGGAAGTTTGTTAACTTAATCTGTTGCAGCAACCTTTTATTATCGTCGGGAAATTTTTGATTCATAATTCGTTCCTTCAAAATGTTCAATCTCAATTGCGATGGATTTTGGTTTTTCTTCGATAAACTTCTGATTTACTTATTATTTGATCTTTCTGCAAAGCATCTAATGTGCAATATAGAATATAATTTTACGAGTTCAAACTATATCTATTTTTGTAAAGCGATTCTCCAGTTGCGCCTGAGTTAGCTGCTGTGATTATATCTCTATAGTAATATCTGAGCATGAACTCCCCTCCTGCAGTCACTAAACCCTGGACTTAAGTACGGAGCCTGTACATAGCGATTTCGCATTTGGCTTCTCCTGATTCTGTATATACCTCTCCACAACCTCCCATCCATGCCCGACCGAACCATGAAAACAGAATGGTGCCCAGAGACTTTTATTGCACCATTCCTTGAGATGTGGAAACGCTTTGCGTAATTCTCTGCTGCTCCTCCCTTTTAGTCTCTTGGCTATGTAGCTCACAGAGTACTTCGGAGGGTATTTCACAAAAAGGTGAACATGATCCACGTTCACTGCCATGTCACTGATCTCGATGTTGAGATCCTTGCAAGTCTTACGGATAATGCCATCCAGCGCAAGTGCGACAACACCTGCCAGAATCTCCCGCGGTTGCTTTGGCGAGAAGACCACATGGTCAGTCGAGAGTGTTACCGTGTGTCGATCATGGCGGAGTTCCCTGCGCTCCATGTACACCATGTCAGAACTCATCACATATAATATCTCACAAAGAGCAAGGTGATGGTGAACAGATCAGAACATAATCATAATGGCGTAACTATCGCAATCGCGGTCGCACCAATAGGAAACAAGAGCTCTCTTGCTACTTCCCATGCCTCAGCACAAGCCGCACCATCCGCTCATCGGTGTGGGGACACACAAAGCCACCGAGTGACACTTTGACGCCCTGGCATGCAACCGCAACAACCCGCCCGCCACCAACGGCTGCTGCCACCACATCGACGGCAATGTCCACACCGAGGAGCGGATGGGAAACGTAGTCGATGCGATGAAGCTTCTCGGACTCGAGGGCAGGGTGCATCTTGAATGGGTCTCTGCAAGTGAGGGACCGAAGTTTCGGGAGACTGTCACCCGGGTTCGTCGAGCAGATCAGGGCGCTTGGACCCAAGTCCGCTTAGGGACGCGGCAGAGTAGACGCGAAGACAATTGTTATCGCGGGCGGCGGCAGGTGGTGTCGCCGTCCGAGGTTTTCGTTTTTTGATTCAGCAGATATTATGTTGCGCAATCAGATTACGAACCTTGGGGACCAGTTCCTGGGGGACCTTCATGATCGTCTCTCCAACATCTTCATAAGCAGCTTCGTCTTCAGCGACTGCCTCCTCTTGGTTTGACCCTCATAATGCGCTAAAACACGTTGTACCCGCTCTTCATCCCATCCTGGTGGAAATTTGTTCCGTTTCATCTCTTCCTCCTTCGCATACGTCTTCGATAAGCTGTCAGTGCCTTTCCTGATAGATCGTATGCTGTTATCACAAATATACCATCTGGATCTGGCACATACACAACACGGAGATATCTGCCAGCCCGAGTCTGTCCAATAGCAACCCACACCCCCTCGTGTCATAGGCGGTCTTCGCCGGGGTGCGATAAGACGCCAATCACTTCATGCTCAGTTACATTATGTCGATAATATGTGGTATATCTGTCTCATGGTCGTGGTAAAATCAAATCTTCATGGTTGACGATTCTTGAAGAATCATCACATATATGCTTCTCTATCGCCAGAAACAGACCAAATTCACGATAACCCCTCGGAACCAGAGCGGGACTGAGCGTTGGTAACATGTCGGATAACCTTTAATAACCAACAGGCACAATGGTTGATCCGAGTCCCGATGTGGTAGCGGATATCCTTAGGGCCTGCGGAGCCTTAGACCCGGGTTCGAGTCCCGGCCGGGACGCTTGATGGAGAATAAAACATGAAATGGCAAGGAGATTCAAGGCGCCGAGTAAGCGGCGGAAGGATCATACGATCTCGCGGAAAGCGAAAGTTCGAGATGGGACGCGAAGCTGCTGATACGCATCTTGCGCCTGTTCGCTCAAAGGAGATACGCACCTTTGGCGGAAACCGGAAGATGCGCCTCTTCAGATGCGATGTGGCGAACGTGACCGATCCTGCGACTGGCAAGACCCGGAAATGTGAGATTACGACCGTCGAAGGCAATCCTGCAAATCAGTACTACACCAGGCGAAATATCATCACGAAAGGGGCAGTCATAAGGACGAGTCTCGGCTCGGCGCGGGTAACCAACCGACCCGGCCAGGAAGGTACCATCAACGCGATTTTGATTTAGGCGAGAAACCCTTAATACAGATGAATACGTTGGTGCATCAGTGAAGGATACCGCAGTCCTCATGAATTTCGTTTCAATCGGTTATGGAAGGGCTCGTAGCTCAGTTAGGCAGAGCACCGGGCTTTTAACGCTGCAGACGTTGCATACATCGCTGCTGTGTGTAGAAACCCGATGGCCGAGGGTTCAAATCCCTTCGAGCCCGTCGAATCACGACTTTGTGGAGGTATTCACATAGAATTTAGCATACTTGATCATGTGATCGTCCCTGAACATCGGATACTCGATGACGATGAAGTAGAGGAAGTATTGAGCAGATATGACATTGAAAAAGAGAGATTGTCCAAGATACAGGTAACCGATCCGGTGGTAAAAGAGATCAGCGCAAATGCTGGCGACATCATAGAAATCAGACGAAAGAGCGAGACTGCTGGTATGTCCATCTTTTATCGTCTTGTAATCGAATGAGGGAATAATGTTAAATCGAAAAAGGCTATCCAGAGCGTATTTTACCAAAGATAAGATCGTACAGCATCAGGTCAGTTCATTCAATGAGTTCATCGATCACGGGCTCCGGAAGGTCATAGAGGAGATGGGGACGATCGAAACTGAGATCAGTGGCGCTGGAGAGGGTGCGGAGACTTATGTGCGCCTCGGCGATATCGCGATCGGTTATCCGGTGGTAAAGGAGGCGGATGGTGCGGTCGATCGATTGTTCCCATCCGATGCGCGACTGCGCAACCTGACATATTCCGCGCCGATCCGTCTTGATATGACCGTCGTGCAGGAAGATACGGAAGCCGATCCGAAGACGGTTGAGATCGGGGTTATGCCGATCATGTTGCGATCGAAGGCATGCAACCTCTATGGATTATCGGATGCTGACCTGCAGAAGCATGGCGAAGACCCGCTCGACCCGGGTGGGTACTTCATAACGAACGGGACCGAGCGGGTGATCATGACGCTCGAGGACCTTGCGCCGAACAAGATCATGACCGAGGTTGAGAAGAAGTACGGCGACACAATCGAGATTGCGAAGGTATTTTCAGAGAGGTTCGGGTACCGTGCGCTGACTGTTGTTGAGCGCGGGCGCAAATCAATACTGGAGGTGTCGTTCCCGTCGGTTCCGGGTCGCATCAACTTCGTCGTGCTTGTTCGTGCGCTCGGGCTTGAAACCGACTCGGAGATCGTGACTGCGGTATCAGACGACCCTGATATTCAGGAGTTCATGTCAGAGAACCTCGAAGAGGGGCACAATCTCGGAGTATTCACAAAAGAGGACGCGTTAAGGGAGATCGGAGGCATCGTCGCGGCAAGGCAGGCAAAGGAGTACCAGACCCGGAGAATCGGCTATGTGCTCGACCGCTACCTGCTCCCGCATCTCGGCAACGACGAGGGCGATCGGCTGGTAAAAGCCCATTATCTGGCAAGGATGGCTGAGGCATGTTTTGAACTGGTTCTGCAAAGGAGAAACGTGGATGACAAGGACCATTACGCAAACAAAAGGCTGAAACTTGCTGGAAACCTGATGGAAGACCTCTTCCGGGTCTCGTTCAATCGGCTTGCAAGAGACATCAAGTACCAGATAGAGCGTGCGAGCATGAGGAAGCGGGAATTGAATATCATGACCGTGATACGTCCGGATGTGCTCACACAGCGGATCGTTTACCCGCTTGCGACCGGAAACTGGGTCGGCGGGCGTACCGGAGTTGCGCAGCTTCTGGATCGCACGGACCATATCTCCACGCTATCGCACCTGCGCAGGGTGATTTCGCCGCTATCGAGGACCCAGCCACATTTCGAGGCAAGAGACCTGCATCCGACGCAGTGGGGCAGGTTATGCCCCTCTGAAACGCCGGAAGGTCCGAACTGTGGTCTCGTGAAGAACTTTGCCCAGATCGTGGAACTCTCCACCGGGCTTGAGGATCTGGGGCCGACCAAGGACGAGTTGTATTCGTATGGCGTCGTTGCGGTGTGAGCAAGTAGAGATGGAGATTGTCAATGACTGGTAAGGTATTTTTAAATGGCGAACTGGTCGGCACGCACGAGAATCCTGAAGGGCTGGTGCGCGAGATCAGGGCAGGGCGCAGGCGTGGCACGATCGATATGCAGCTCAACGTCTCAGTCCAGGGGCGTGACGTGCTCATCAATACCGATATGGGCAGGGCTCGGAGACCGCTCATCGTGGTCGAAGGCGGCATGCCGCTTGTTACCGTTAGGCAGATCGAAGGTCTCGAAAGTGGCGAGATTGATTTTAACGATCTCGTACGAGAGGGCGCAATCGAGTATCTCGATGCCGAAGAGGAAGAGAACACACTAATCGCAATCGACGAAGCTGACATAACGCAGGAGCACACCCATCTCGAGATTGATCCGTCCTTGATTCTTGGTATCTGTACGGGCATGGTCCCGTTCCCGGAACACAACGCATCTCCGAGGAACACGATGGGCGCTGCTATGGTCAAGCAGTGCATCGGAATCCCTGCGTCGAACACCAAACTGCGGCCCGATACCCGCGGGCACATCCTCCACTACCCGCAGCGCGCAATCGTTTCAACCGCGACGACTGGCGCTATCGGTGCTGACAGGCGCCCCGCGGGCCAGAACTTCGTCGTAGCAGTGATCTCATTTGAAGGTTACAACATCGAGGACGCGCTCGTTGTGAACAAGGGTTCAATCGAACGCGGGCTCGGGCGCAGCCACTTCTTCAGGACGCTTGAGGGGGCAGAGCAGCGGTACCCGGGCGGGCAGGAGGATCGGTTCGAGATTCCTGACGCAGAGGTGCGTGGCGTAAGGGGCGAGGACGCGTACGCGTATCTGGATTCGGATGGCTTGATCAATCCGGAGACGGTCGTCGGTCCCGGAGACGTTCTCATCGGAAAGACGTCTCCTCCAAGATTTATCGAAGAACCGACCGAACTCGGGCTTGCCCCGCAGGAGCGCAGGGAAAACTCGATCACGATGCGGTCGAACGAGAAAGGGATCGTGGATACGGTCATCGTGACCGAGTCAAATGGGACCAGGCTCGCGAGAGTGAAGGTCAGAGACCAGCGGATACCTGAGATCGGGGACAAATTCGCATCGAGACACGGGCAGAAAGGAGTCATCGGACTTATTGTTCCTTACGAGGATATGCCGTTCACGGAGCAGGGACTCGTCCCTGACCTGATCCTCAATCCACACGCGATCCCATCGAGGATGACGATCGGGCATGTGCTCGAGATGATCGGCGGCAAGGTCGGCTCGCTTCAGGGCAGAGGGATCGACGCGGATGCGTTTTCGGGCGAGACTGAGGCAGATCTGCGAAATGCGCTTCATGAGTGTGGTTTTGCGCACACTGGAAAGGAAGTGATGTACGACGGCGTAACAGGCATGCAGATTCAGGCTGACATATTCGTTGGAGTAATCCTGTACCAGAAGCTCCACCACATGGTCGCATCCAAGATTCATGCACGGTCGAAGGGTCCGGTGCAGGTGTTGACGCGGCAGCCGACCGAGGGGCGTGCGAGAGAAGGCGGTCTCAGATTCGGAGAGATGGAGCGAGATGTCCTGATCGGGCACGGCGCAGCGCTCTCCTTGAAGGAGCGACTGCTCGACGAATCCGACAAGGTGACCGAACTGGTCTGCGGACACTGCGGGATGATAGCAACATTTGATCGGAGGAAGAATCTTGCATTCTGCACCAACTGCGGCGCAGAGACCGAGATATATCCTGTGGACATGAGTTATGCGTTCAAATTGCTCCTCGATGAGATCAAGTCGCTCGGTGTTGCGCCGAGACTGGAACTTGAGGACGCGGCGTAGAGTTTCGCATGTCCCGTTGGTTTGTACTTCACCTGCCACAACTTCTGGCGTTTTCAAACCAGACGATCATCGAATTCGTGGGATTCGTCCGAACGTGTGATTCGTGTTAAAATCACGAATGCATACGAATTTCACGAATCTGCTGCCACAAAATCCACAAATTCCGGTAGAAAATTTGGATTATACCGTATGAGTAAAACTTATGCCCTTGTTTGTGGATGGTATCGGTTTTCGGTCCGTCGATAAACAAAAGCGCATTTTATGCCGTGCGATCGAGTATTGTGGATAAAATCAGTGTAACGCATCTTTGACACTATAAATACTTATTCTTGATCCTCTTCACCACGAAGAAATCATGTAAGCGCCTCTGCATCACGGTTTTCTTCCCCTGACCTCGCGTGTAGCGCAGACAGTCACAAGAGCCATGGGCCTGTGTTTTCATGGAAACATTTATAACGTAGTGCCGACAATTATGAGGCATGAGACTTCGAGCTAAACCACGCAGAGGACACGACTATTATTCAGTGGTCACTTCGGTTCGTAGCGCCGACAAAGTCAGAGAGA